>JAFVEW010000226.1 GCA_017475805.1 Synergistaceae bacterium
CGTAATTCGGATCGATTTTTATGATCGAATAGTTTCCTTTGCGCTTCGATTTTAAAATCTCGAGAGCTTCCGGCGTGTAGTCAGGAGCGATAATTCCGTCAGAAACTTCGTGCTGAATGAACTTCGCTGTGATTTCGTCGCAAGTGTCGCTCAAAGCTATCCAGTCCCCGAACGATGACATTCTGTCTGTGCCTCCCGCTCTTGCATAAGCGCAAGCTAACGGAGAAGAATTGATGTCTAAATTTTCATCAACGAAGAAAACTTTTCTCTCGTTATCGCTCAAAGGAAGTCCAAGAGCAGCTCCGGCCGGGCTTACGTGCTTGAAAGATGTTGCTGCAGGGAGATTCAAAGCCTTTTTTAATTCTCGAACAAGTTGCCACGAGTTGAAAGCGTCAAGAAAGTTTATGTAGCCGACTCTGCCGTTTAAAATTTCGATTGGAAGTTCTCCGCCGTTTCTCATATAAATCCGCGCGGGAATCTGGTCAGGGTTGCAGCCGTATTTCAATTTGTATTCTTGCATAATTAAATTTCTCTCTCCTTTTGTAAATGCGTGATAAAATAATAAATAATGAAAACGTCCGGGAGAGGTCGGACAAAAAGTTTAAGACTTTGCTGAAGCGGGGCTGGACATCCCCACCTCAGACGAAAAGTCTTAAAGATGGCAGATAATTAGCGCATAATAGAACGGATTAAATCCGTTACTGCTCGTACGAAGTTTGTGTTGGCTTCTACGAGCTTTATTTTTAGGTAAAGTTTTTACCAATTCAAATAACTTTTTCACGCTATCACCCCCTCACCTGAATTTTTTCAGGCTACCGGGAGTCCCCGTGCAAGCCTCATTTTGATTCTAAAAATTATAAAATCAAAACGCCTCTCCGTGAAAATTATTCTATCATTTTTAACTTATTCTGACTTAAAATTCACTTTCTTAATTCCGAAATATTAATATCGGCTCTATTTAAGATACTCAATAACAAACCGAACCGGGAGTTTCGGACTCATAAAACTAGCTCCCGAACTTCTTCAACAGGGAAATATATTTCTTCAGAATCTTCAAGATATAATTCTATGGCTTCTTGAATGTTATTCATAAGTTCTCCAATGCTTTCTCCTTGTGAATAACAGCCCGGCAACTCCGGACATTCTCCCCAGAATCCGCCCTCCTGCGCGTCATTATGGATCACAACTGTATATTTCATTCCGCCTTAAAATCCTTTCGCTTACGAATTAAAAATTCATTTATAAATTCTTTTTCAACTTATCGATTCATAATTGCCGGGTTAATCAATAGTTTAATTTGAAAATTCGTGATTGAACCAGTTGATAAATTTTGCGATGTTCATTAATTTTATATCTTTGCCTTTTTGTTTGAAGTCGAGCCAATTACCTTCTATGGATTTTTTCAGCCATTTTAATGCGCCAGGTTTATAACCACCGCCATCAATGACGAAAATAATCTCGTCCTCAGGATATGCGTAAATGCCGTTGAGTAACATATACGGATATTTTTCATCAACGCTGCCTTGAGAAGCTTGATATTTGGCTTCGACTCGTATACGTCTATCTTCATCTACGATTAAAAATTCTGTTCTGCCGACGTCTCCATAAATAGTTGTGTATGA
>JAFVEW010000227.1 GCA_017475805.1 Synergistaceae bacterium
GAAGCAGCATACGACGCAGCGAAGTATGTAGTATTCTTTATCGACGAGTCACTCTTAGCAGCCGAAGAAGACGGAATGAATCAGGCGACGCTCCTTAACGACAAAGGCGAAGCAATCACCGAAGGCACATCGACTTATGTCGGTGCAGGAAGCCTTGAGGCAGGCCATACGTACACCATGTATGTCGCCGAGAAAGACACCGGAACTGAACCCACCAATGAAGGCGGAAGCAGCGGCGGCGGTTGCGAAGTCGGCTTGGGCCTCTGGTCATTAGCCGCGTTAGTGGCCCTCACCAAACTTAGCGGACGACGTTACGTTAAATAACGGCGTTATTTATAAAACAAAACCAACCTAATGAAGAACTACCTGTCTCGCGGCATGAGGCAGGGAGTTTTCTATTGCGCGATATAATATCATCATTATGAAAAATTTTCCAATACACGGGGCAAATCCCGAAAATTTATATCGCGCTTTTGGCATTGACATTCCTGAAAAAATATTTGACTTCAGCACGAATACTAATATTTTTTCAGATAGTTTAACGGACAAAATTTTTAATTTAGACGTAAAAAATTTAGTTTCAAGTTACCCTGATCCGACGTGTAAAAAGCTCCGCGAATTTATCGCCGAACGGGAAAAAATCTCGCCTGAAAGAATTTTATTCACGAACGGGACGAACGAAGCTATTTTTTTGCTCGCTAATTTACTTCGCAGCAGGAGTTCTGTAATTTTCCAGCCTTGTTACTCGGAATACGTGCGTGCTTTTATAAAAGCCGAGAATGTTTTTATAGGTGAAGGCAGCACCATTACTCCTCGATATCCTGCCAAGACTTTTAATATAAATGTTGATACAACTGAAGTTGTTTCTAATGTCTTCATAACGGCGAATCCAAACAACCCTATAGGATATTTTATGGATAACTTGAGCGGATTAATAAAAAAATATCCCGGAGTTATTTTCGTAGTCGACGAGGCTTATATTGATTTTTTAATCGGCGGCGAGCCTGAAAGACTTTGCGACTTTGAAAACGTGATTTTGCTGCGTTCGCTCACGAAATTTTATCATTTAAGCGGCGCAAGGATCGGCTATGTAATCGCGAATGAATATATTATTAACGCCCTGAAAAATTTTCAGCCTGCATGGAGCGTTAACGCCGTAGCTCAAGAGTTAGCTTTAAGATTCTTGAATGACAAAGATTTTTATGAAAACTCGAGGAATTTTTATAAAGAAAACACGCCCGTTTTCATGGATAAATTAAAAGATTCGGGCTTTCAAGTCATTGATTCTGACGTACATTTTTTCCTGATAAAAGTCGAAAAAGACGAAGAAATCATGAAACTTTTATTAGAATCCGGGATCGTAGTACGGCATACCCGAAATTTTTTGGGACTTAAGGAAAAATATATTCGCGTCGCGACTAAAAGGCCGGAAGAAAATGAATTTTTTATCGAGACATTAACGAATATAAGAAATTCACATTTAGATTATTTTTAATTAAGTCGGCTATTGCGTCAAAGGATTCGTCGCCCGTGATGAGAGCTTCGGATTTTAGATTTTTAATAGCAGCTTCACTCAAAGAGTCTTCGGCGTCAAGCAGAATATTTTTAGCGAACGGCAAAACGCCGACGACTTTAACGCCCGTGTAATTTTCCGTCCATTCGACAGCGGGCTTAAATAAATCAATCTCGCCGCGAAATTTGTTGAAAATTATTCCTTTAACTCTTTCACAGTCTTGGCCTAATAGCTCTAAAGTTCCAACGACTGAAGCAAGCGCGCCGCCCCTGTCAACGTCAGCGACTAAAATCACCGACACGTCAGCTTCGCGTGCTATTCTCATGTTGACGATTTCGTGAGCGTTCAGATTAATTTCAGCTGGACTCCCTGCGCCTTCAATGATGATTGCCTCAAAATTTTTTTCGATGTAACGCAAGGCTTCTTTGACGGCTTCAATGCCTTCGTGCTGAGTGAAATCGCCGAAATATTTTCCTGAATGATTAAAGATTTTCCCGTTTAATATGATGTCCGAAGACTTTTCGTGTTTAGGCTTTAATAAAATCGGATTCATAAAGACTTCAGGCTCGAGTCCTGCTGCCTTTGCCTGCAGAGCTTGAGCTAAACTCATTTCGAGTCCGTCGTGAGTTTTATAAGAAATATTCGACATGTTCTGCGACTTAAACGGACAAATTCTAAGATTAAAATCGCGTTTGAAGAGCCTGCACAGCACCGTAACTAAAAAACTTTTGCCTGAGTCGCTTGATGTTCCTTGAATCATTATGCCTTTCATGATTTTAAGAGTTTAACACATATTCAAGAAATTTTTTCGCGGCCTTTGAGAACATTGCATCCTTTCGCCATGCAAAAGTTAAACGGGCGCGGAGTTCCGGTTTAAGCGGCAAAAATTTTAGTTCGTCTTCTTTAATGATATTTTCGATCGTCAGGACAGCTCCAAGACCATCGCGAGCCATTACGGAGGCGTTGTAGACTAAATTATGAAATCCGATGATATTTAATTTCTCTTGAGGATAGCCGAGCCAGCCTTCAAATTCATTTTCTTTGATTGCCTGATACGATGTCAGCAAAGGAATTTTTAATAAATCTTCGGGCGTTATAAATTCTTTTTCTGCAAGCGGCGAGTCTTTTTGTATTATTACGCCCCATCTGTCGGAGTCGGGAAGCGTTATGTAATTATATTTTTCGATTTTATTTTTCCCTACGAACACAGCAAAATCTAAAAGTCCCCGATCAAGTTTTTCGATAACTCCCTCGCTGTCCGCGCTTATCATTCTATAATTAATTTTAGGATATTGAGTGATGAGTTTTTTCAAAATTTTCCCGACGAATCTAATTCCTACGGTCTCGCCGGCACCGATATAAATTACGCCGCTGATATTCTCGCTGTTGCCTTGAATATCGGCCTTAGTTTTTTCTTCGAGGTCTAAAAATTCCTGAGCCCGTTCTTTTAACAATTTGCCTTCTTCAGTGAGCTTAATTTTATAATTTGTCCGAGTGTAAAGTTTTTTACCGAGTTCTTCTTCAAGCTGATGAAGCTGCCGCGTCAGAGTCGGCTGTGTTATATAAAGACGTTCAGCAGCTCTCGTTAAATTTTCGTCCTTAGCGATTTCTAAAAAATATTTTAAGACTCTAAGTTCCATTTTTGATTTCGCCTCCTTTAAGATGAGAAATAAAAAAATTTTATATTTAGAAATGAATTATAAGCATTAGATATTTCTACGTCCAGATTTTATAATTCGCCTAAATAAAAAAATAAAAAATTTCATCGCAAAGGAGAAAATTCTAATGACAAAAATTTTATTAGCATCTTTAATGCTAGCTTGCATAGCTTCATCGGCGTTTGCTCTTGAGAATGATACAAGAGTTTTTAAGATTTATGATGATATAAAGGTCGAGAAAGCTCATTTTCATAACCGTTTCGGAATTGACTTAACGGGAGATTTATACATGCCTAAAGATTTTGACACGGCGAAAAAATACGCTGCAATAGCTGTCGCTGGGCCTTTCGGAGCAGTGAAAGAACAGGTCTCAGGGCTTTACGCTCAAGAAATGGCGAAGGCTGGCTTTGTTGCTCTTGCGTTCGATCCTTCATTCACGGGCGAGAGCGGCGGTGCTGTACGTTTTGCGGCTTCACCTGAAATTAACACCGAAGATTTTTCTGCGGCTGTAGATTTTCTTGCGACCCGTGATTTCGTTGACGCTGAAAAAATCGGAATAATTGGAGTCTGCGGCTGGGGCGGAATAGGACTTAACGCTACTGCGGCTGACACTCGAATCAAAGCAACAGTAGCTTCAACGATGTATGATATGTCAAGAGTAAGCGCGAAAGGATATTTTGACGCCGACGACAACGAAGAAAAACGTTACGAAACTAAAAAGGCTATCAACGCTCAAAGAACAGAAGATTATAAAAATGGAACTTATGCACGCGCCGGAGGAGTTGTCGATCCGCTGCCTGAAGACGCTCCGCAATTTGTGAAAGATTATTACGCTTACTATAAAACGCCGCGAGGCTATCACAAAAATTCCGTAAACTCTAATGAGGGCTGGACATTGTCATCAATGATAGCGATGTTTAATATGCCAATGCTTACGTTCGTTGAAGAGATTAAATCGCCGGTTTTAATCGTTCACGGCGAAAAAGCTCATTCAAGATACATGGGCGAGGACGCTTTCAAGCGTCTTAAAGGCGACAACAAAGAGCTTGTGATTGTTCCGGGGGCGTCGCATATAGATTTATACGACAATATGGAGAAAATCCCGTTTGAAAAAATAATTTCTTTCTTTAACGAAAACTTGAAATAAAAAATAAAAAAATTTTTTCTGCAAAATTCTCCCTCGATAAGGGGGAGTTTTTTTATAAGCTCAAGCTGTCGTCGAGTATCTTCCTGCCGAACTCGTGATGAGGCCGTTTGCTTCAAGATTTATTAAAGCCATATTCACGGCCATTGGATCAAGTTTGCTCTCTGACTCTATGTTCTCCAAGAGTCGCCCGCTTTGACGCTGTAGCAATGAGTAAATGATTTTTTCGTCGTCGCTCAAAACCGGCGCAGAGTGTTCCGTTTTTGCTTCGAGATATTCATTAAAATCTAAATTTAACTGTTCGTTTTTGCCTGCAATTTTTTCAATGAAGTAACCAATAGTATCCGTTGCCTTTGCGCCTTCGTTAAAAAGTTCGTTGCTTCCCCTATTGGCTTCTTCTGAGATTTTTCCGGGAACAGACCAAACGTCGCGCTTTAATTTGAAGGCAGTACGCGCCGTCGGCATTGCGCCGCCGTCTTCAGGTGATTGAACAACGACAATATGCGATGCCATTCCGACTATTATTCTGTTGCGGTCAGGAAATCTCCAAGCCTCGCCGCCCGTTCCTAAGGGATATTCTGAGATTATTGCTCCTCGCTCTAAAATTCTTGAAAATAAATCTCTATTTTCGGCCGGATATGCTCTATCGATTCCCGTTCCGAAAACTGAAATCGTGATCCCGTCGGCCTCGAGTGCTCCTCTGTGTCCTGCGCTGTCAATACCTCGTGCGCCGCCGCTGATGACCGTGATATGTCTTTCAGCTAATGCTTTCGCTAATTTTGTAGCTATAATGCGGGCGTCATCGCTGCATTTTCGAGTCCCCACGACAGCGACCGAAGGCAAAGAAAGGTTAGCATTGCCCCTGACGTAAAGCCCTATCGGCGGTGAGAATTTAGCAGGCAGCTTTGATAAATCTTTTAACTTTGCCGGATAGTCTAAATCTTTTGAAGTTATGAATCTTGCGTTTATTTTTTCGAGGTTTGAAAATTCTTTTTCATGCCAGCCTTTTGAAATTAAGTCTGCTAATTTTTCCTGCTTATTTTTCTTTAAGCCTAATTCCTGCCAAAAATTTTCGACTTTGAATAATTCGTCAGGTTCATAATTTTCGCAGAGTTTTTCAAAAATTTCGTAAGGAGCTTTTATAGCGTTTAATAAAATTCCTGCGCTTGTAAATTCGTTAGTATCCATAGTGCTTAAAGTATAATACAAGAAAAATTTTTTAGGAGGTTTTAATCTTATGCAAAAAATTTTTGTTTTAGCTTTAATTTTCATCTGCATATCAGCTTCCTGCGCTTTTGCTTCTTCAATCGAGGTAATTTCTCTGCTCGAAAGACAAGGGAAAAATGACACGGCTCTCTTAATCGGAGCGACTGACGAACAAAAAGCGAAATTTGTTCCCAACGGCGAGTTGAAGAGTCAAATTTTAGCTTTTTATGTCAAAATTCCGGGCCGCGAAATCTTATTTGATACGGGGCTGCGAAACGGCAATATTTCTACGAGACTCGCAGAAAATGGAATATTTCCTTCTGACGTAAAAACAATCTTGCTAACTCATTTACACCCTGACCATTTTGGCGGCCTTGTCGACTCTGAAGGTAAAGCGGCTTTCCCGAACGCAGAAATTTATGTTTCAAGAATTGAGCGCGACTATTGGGTAAATGAAGTTAAAAATGAAAACGTCATTGATGCGTTAAATTTATATAAAAATAAACTTCATTTATTTGAATTTGACGATGAGATTTTTGACGAGATCAAAGCCGTCGACGCTTCAGGACACACGCCCGGCCACACTGTTTTTGATATTAAGGTTGATGGCGAAGAATTATTAATCGTTGGAGATATTATGCACTTCATAGAGATTCAGCTTCCTGTTCCCGATGTTTCAGTAAAATACGACGTAAACCCCGAAAAAGCAAGAGAGTCACGCAAAAAAATTCTTGACTACGCCGCTGAAAACGAAATTAAAATCGCTGGTATGCACATCACGTCGCCTGGAATAATAGAAGTTGAGAAAAACGCTTCAGGCTACGAAAAAAAGTAATTAGGAAGCAGAAAAATTCTTCCGATTGGCAATCGGCCTCCGACTCCTACTTCCTAACTCCTGATTAAAATTAAAAATTAAAACTCAGAAGCAGATTTTCCCGCAATTCTTCCATAAACAACAAAATCAGCTACAGCTGTACCGCCGAGTCTGTTGCCGCCGTGAACGCCTCCCGTAACTTCACCGGCCGCGAAAAGTCCCGGAATTATATTGCCGTTGCCGCGCAAAACGTGAGCTTTCTCATCGATTCTAAGTCCGCCCATCGTGTGGTGAATGCCGGGAGTAACTTTAATCGCATAGAACGGAGCTTTATCTAACGGATTAGCGAAACTCGTGCGTCCAAATTCAGGGTCTTTTTTGTCCTTAACGTAGCTGTTCCATTTATTCATGGTATCAGCAAAGACTGAAGCCGGAAGGTTAAGAGCAGTCGCTAAATCTTCGTAAGTATCGCCTTTGAACGTATAGCCTTTTGAGATATAGCCTTTAATGACTGTTGAAGCATCGGCCATGTTCTGGTCAACGACGAGCCAGGCAAACGAATTAGGCTGATCGATCTCGGCCTTTGAAACGACGTCGCGGGCTAAAACTTCATCAATAAATCTTTTGCCTTCGGTGTTGACTAAGATAGCTCCGTCGCCTCGAAGTCCTTCAGTGATTAATGCCGAAGTATCAAACTGAACTGTCGGGTGAATCTGAATTTGAGTCATGTCGACAACTCCTGCACCGATTTCCTGAGCCATAACGATACCTTCGCCCGTTGCGCCGGGAGCGTTCGTGGTCATGAAACCGTCAAGAGCAGGTTCAAGAATTGCAACTAATTTCAAATTTGCTCCGAAGCCGCCGGTTGCTAAAATAACGGCCTTTGAGTTAATCGTGATTTTGTTGCCTTTGCTGTCAGCAACAACGCCGCAGACCTTGCCGTCTTTGTCCGTTAGAATTGATTTTGCCATTGTCTCAGTGATTATTGTGATGTTTGGACGGGCTTTGCAAGCTGCTTCAAGTCTTGGGATCATGTAAGCACCGACGGAAACGACCTTTTTATTCTCGTCAACTGGTCTGTGAATACGTTTGACTGACGCGCCGCCGAAAGCACCGACCGAACTTAAATCGATATTGATTGTCTTAAGCCATTCGATAGCGTCAGCTGTGCCTTCGCAAAGAGCTTTGACAAGGCCGGGATCATTAATTCCATGTCCGCCGACCATAGTATCAAGTTCCATTAACTCGACTGAATCGAAATATCCTTTTGCGCCGTCAGCCTGCCATGCTTCATATTGCTCTTTGACTTTAGCGGCAAGTTCAGTAATGAATTTGTTATCTGAAAATTTTTCAGCGGCTTTGAGAGTTTTTTCGATGCCTGCTGACTCAGCAAATTTATTGACGTCCTGCGCTGGAGTATGAGCAGCATTCATTCCGCCTGTAGCTCTGACGGAGTTCCCGCCGACCATTGCCTGCTTTTCGATTAAAACTACTTTTTTGCCTGCGTCGGCTGCTGTGATTGCCGCGACCATTCCTGCGCCGCCTGCTCCGACTATTGCGATGTCAGCGTCAAAAGTTTTTTCTTCAGCAACTTTAGCGGCTGGAGCTTTAATCTTGAAATCTTCAGGATTTAATCCTGCGGCGATTAATGCTGCTTCGGCTGCTTTCAAAATTCCCGTTGAGCTGATCGTTGCGCCCGTCATTACGTCGACGTTGATGGCATTTTTTGCGATCATGTCTGCCGGAAGTTTCTCGAGAGCAACTGATCCGATCCCTTGAGTTTCTTTCGGGCCTTCTGCGGTTACACTTTTGATTTTGCCCTCGTCAACGGTAACTGAAACTGTGATAGCGTCAGCTCCTCCGAATCCGTCAGCGGTGGCTTTGCCTGTGATTGAAGTGTCTTTAGCTTGCGAGGTTGTCATCATAATACAA
>JAFVEW010000228.1 GCA_017475805.1 Synergistaceae bacterium
AAAAGAAAAATAAGTAAAAACTACTTCTTCTTCGCAAAAAATTCCGGTTCTTTCTCATTAAGAGAAAATCCGCCTTTAGCTTCATTAGGCATTTCCTTATTATCCTTCCATAATAGGGAAATACAGACTGTTTTACTTCTTCAACTCATGAAAACCTTTGCCTATATATTTCTTCTTTTTTGAGGGGGGAACTTTATAAATTCTTGTAGCTTCTAAATAATTTTTAGATTTTGTAGTAATAAATGTAGTAATAAAATTAAAATTTTTTCTCGTGGAATTTTTTACGTAGCGGGCTAATTATAGCATAAAAATTTTTCTTCATTGTTATATAATCACTTTATTAGAGGTGAAAGTTTTATTTTGAATCAGGATTTAATGGATTGGCTAAAATCAGATAAAACTGACGAAAAAAATTTTTCAGGGACAGGTTTATTGCTTGCCCCAATGGGTTTTGATACTCAAAATATTAACATTAATGAAGAAGTTAAAGAGCCTCAACCTCAATTACAATTACCTGCCGTTCTCGAACCGAGCATCGAAGATTTTATTATTCATGTTAGTGATGACGATGATGATGGAAATTTTGAAAATGAAATTAAATTTGAAGAAATCGAGATCGAAAATTCTGAACCTGAATTAAATATCGAAAGCGATATTGATATTGGTAAAAATGAAACTGACGAGGAAAAAAATAATCCTGAACTTAAAAACAACGTTGAAGAAATAGAAATAGAAAAAATAGAATCTGAAAATAAATCCGAAGCCGAGTCGGAGTCTGAGCATCAAGAGCTCGAAGATTTTTCAAATAAAATTTCAGAACTTAACCAAACATTGCAGGAAATTCAAAATATCTTTGAAGCACAGCATGAGCCTGAAGAAATACAAAGTGAACAACAAAATAACGTTAATGAAAATGAAAAAGATAAAGAATGGCAGCAGCACGCTACAGGTTTTGAATTAAGCCTCGACGAACCGCCGCCGGAACTTTGGACTCGAATTACTCAAGAAGATTATGAAGCAGAAAATAATGAAGAAGACGACGAAGAACTCGATTACGAACAGGGCATGAGTTTGCAGGGCGCGGCTTATGTTCCGAAAGCTCCTAAGGGTGCTCCGGGACGCGGACAAAATTTTACGGAGCGTCTACATCAATCTTTGAGAGGACGAAAACAAAGAGCCGAGCAGCTCCGCGAACAACAAGAAGAAAATAAACCTAAACACCCCTATCGTTCAAAGGCTTTTATAATTTGCGCGACGCTTTTAATGCTGCTTGGAGTCGCTTACTTGGCCTTATGGTTTATTCAGCGGTGGACGCCCGAAAAAATTTATGAACGCGCTAATTCGAGACTTGAAATCGGTGACTATGAAGGCGCAATGAATTTATTTTATCGAGGCTATAAACGTTATCCGAATGTTTTAACGTTTTTAACCGGGCTTGCTAAGGCCGCAGAAAGTGCTGACAATAATCAGACAGCTATATCAGCATTGGAGTCTTATATTAATTTTTTACCTAAAGATGATAATGAAAACAGAAATTCAGCACAGCTTGAATTAAGACGCCTTAAAGGTGAGCCTGATCCCGAACCTGAGCCCGTATCCGAAGAAATTTCAGAGTCTCCGCAAATAATAGCTGAAGAACTCGAAGAAGAAAAAATAGAAATAGAAGAGCCCGAACCTGATCCGACATCATCTGAAAAAATAGAGCCGGAGACCGAGCCAATACATGAAGAAAAAACGCCCGAACAGCCTAAAAAACTTCCTGCGGCTTTCTATGAATTTTTGAATGAAGCTAATGAGGCTTATAATTCTAAACTCTACGATACAGCTATAATTTATTTTAATCGCGCTATTGAACTCGACACCGTTGATATAAGGGCATATATCGGCCTTGCTAATGCTTATAAAGCTAA
>JAFVEW010000229.1 GCA_017475805.1 Synergistaceae bacterium
GCAAGCAAATGGAGACACTTAAAAGATATTAAATACGTTGTCGAAGAATAAAATAAATATAGGAGCGGGATAAGCCCGCTTCTGTATTAAGAATTAAGAATTAAACATGATAGACTTAATTAGAAATTTTGATGAAATATATGCAACTAAAATAGCCATTGGCGGATATACTTCAGGACTTTGCGGCGAATGGACAGAAGAAAGATTTGAAAAACTCGCAGAGCTGCTTGAAATTGATAAATCTAAAATATTGCTCGCAAATGAAAAACACACAGACAAAATTTTTGTAGCAAAAGATTTGACGCAAAATTTTAACGAGTATTTTGACGCTGTGATAACGAACGAAAAAGGGCTTATGTTATGCGTTCATACGGCAGACTGCGTTCCTATTGCACTGCTTGACCCGACAAAAAAAGTAATTGGTATAGTTCACAGCGGCTGGCGCGGTTCAGCAAAACGAATCGCAGGAAAGACAGTCAAAAAAATGAAAGAAGTATATAACTGCAATCCTGAAGATATTATTTGTTCTATCGGGCCTTATAATCATTCTTGCTGCTATGAAGTCGGCGAAGATGTCCTTGATAAATTCCGTGAAACATTTTCAGAAAGTGAGTGCGAAAAGCTCTTTCATAAAAAGAACGATAGCGAAAAATATATGCTTGATTTAGGTGCTGCTGTTAGTATTTCGCTGTGTGATGAAGGAGTTAAGCCTGCGAATATTCACGATAGCGGTATATGCACTTATCATACTTCCGTGTTTTCGTCATGGAGACGTACCCGTAACGAGAAAAAACAAATGATAACTTATATCATGCTGCTAAATTAGAAGGAGGGTAGAATTTTGGCAATATCATCACTAAAACTCAAAGGCTTCAAAAGTTTCGGGCGTCAATGCGGCTTTGAATTTAGTAAAAATTTTACAGCTATTGTAGGCCCAAACGGCAGCGGCAAGAGTAATATTTTAGACGCCTTAAAATGGATTTTAGGCGAAGGCTCGGCTTCAGGCTTGCGAATTACAAAACAGAGTGATTTACTATTTCAAGGCAGTGCGTCAACACAAGCCTCTAATGATGCTGAAGTAATTTTGAAACTCGAAAATGAAAACGACAAAGGCACTTTGCGCCGAGTTTACGCTCAAGATACAGGAGCTTTATTGTATTTTGAAGGCAAAAAAATTTTACTGCAAGACTTAGATAAAATAAAATCGCGCTTTAATCTCGAAGGCGAGGGCTTTGCTCTGATAGGTCAGGGCGAAATTTCTGACACAATACACCAACGTCCTAAAGAACGGAGAAAACAATTTGACGCTCTTTTTGGTATTGAACGTTACAGAGAAAGACGCGATGACAGTATTAAAAAACTTGCAGACGCTGAAAATGAGTCAATTAGGATCAAAACTTTAATCGAAGAATTAAATATCCGACGCGAAGAAATTGCTGATGAAGTAAAAATTGCAATAGAAGCGCAAGGTATTTTAGACGAACTTGACGCGCTTAGAAAAGATTATTATTTTTTCAGACGGCTCTCAATCGAGCATGAACAGGGCGATTATGATTTGAAACGTCATATTGTAAATTCGAGGCTTGAAGATTTTAGTAAATGGCTTAGAGCTTGGAATAATGCTTTGAATTTTTACGAAGATAAATTGAGCGCGGATACGTCGGGAAATTTGTTTTTATCTCAGCTCGATAATATAACGACACAAAAAAATTCAGTGCATAGAAAGGCCTTTCAGTTTGCAACTCAAATTAAAGAAATTAAGTCGCGGCGCATAGAGCTGCAAAATGAGCTTGAAAATCTTAATATACAAAAGCAGGCTTTATATCAAGAACGTGAAAGAACAAATAATGAGCATGAAAATTTGTCGCATGAGCTTGAAATTAAGACTAAAGAATTTGATGAACGCGAAAAAGTTTTTAATGATGCCCGCCAAAAAACACAAAATGAAATAGAAAGACGCAAAAAAATTTTAGATGATACAGC
>JAFVEW010000230.1 GCA_017475805.1 Synergistaceae bacterium
AAAAAAATTTTTTTTAGTTCCTAATTCCTACTTAAAACCAAAGAGGGGGTATTAATTTTCATGAATTACGATGTAATTATTATCGGCTCAGGAGTAACGGGGGCAGGCATTGCGCGGGAACTTTCAAAATATAAATTAAAAATCGCCGTGCTTGATAAAGCCTCCGAACTTCCTTCAGGGGCAAGCCGAGCAAATAGCTCAATGATTCACGGCGGTTTTGACGACAAACCCGGAACAATGAAAGCAAAATTCTGCGTGCCGGGCAACAAAATGTGGCATTCTCTCGTGAAAGAACTTGACATTGATTTTAACAACTGCGGTTCTTATGTCTGCGCTTTCAATGACGACGAAGTTAAACATCTTGAAAAATTATTAGAGCAAGGCAAAACTAACGGCGTGCCGGGCGTCGAAATCGTTTCCGGCGACAAAATGCGCGAGAAAGAGCCTAACGTTTCAAAAGAAATAGTCGCGGCTTTATGGTCTCCTGAAGCAGGAATTATTAATAATTTCGAGGCCGTCAACGCTTTAATCGAGAGCGCGCAGCTTAACAACGCCGAATTATTTTTAGAGACTTTAGTAACGGGCTTATTATTCGACGACAAAAAAAATATTCGCGGTGTTACGACAAACAAAGGCGAATTTTTAGCTCCTGTTGTTATCAATGCGGGCGGAACTCATTCCGGCGAAATTGCAAAATGGGCGGGCGATGAGAGCTTCAAAATCATTCCGACTAAAGGCGAATATTTGTTGCTTGACAGGACGACAAAAGGATTTATTAATAGCTTTTTATTCTCGTGTCCGTCAAAGGCAGGCAAAGGAATAACAGTTTTGCAGACGGCCGAAGGAAATTTAATGTCAGGTCCTACAGCGACGGAGCAGGAAGACCCCGAAGACAGAGCGACAACTCCCGAAGGACTCGCGGAAGTTTTGAAAGGTGCTCGCCGTTTAGTTCCTGATTTTCCCGTGAGATTAAATATAACAACTTTCGCAGGCGTTCGAGCAAACACTGAGTCAGGAGATTTTGAAATCAGAGCGTTAAAAACTCCTCGCGGCTTTGTCAACGTCGCAGGAATTAAATCGCCGGGCTTCACGTCTTCTCCGGCAATCGCAGCATATGTTGCAGACTTATTAAAGGAAGAACTCGCCGACAGAATTAAATTAACTCCTAACGAGAAATTTATTCCGGCGCGGAAAAATATTCCGAGATTTTTATATCTCGACATGGAAGAACGCAAAGAGCTTGCGAAAAAAGACCCGGCTTATGCTCAAATAGTTTGCCGTTGCGAGACTGTAACTGAAGGCCAAGTTCTTGAAGCTATAAGGCGCGGAGCAAGAACTATCACGGCCGTCAAGATGATGACGAGAGCAGGCACGGGACGTTGTCAAGGCGGTTTCTGTTGTCCGAGAGTTGCTGAGATTTTATCGAGAGAGTTAAATATTCCTCTTGACGAAATCACAAGGCACGGCGGCGGCTCGAAATTGCTCGTCGGAAAAACAAAAGAATTTTTATTAAGCAAAGGGGCTGAATAAATCATGAGTAATAACAATATTGACGTTTTAATCATCGGAGCAGGCCCCGCAGGAGTTGCCGCAGGTATCGGCGCAAAAAAAGAAGGCGCGGAGCGTGTAGTCGTTCTTGAGCGCGATTGGGATTTAGGCGGAATTTTGCAGCAGTGTATTCACCCGGGCTTCGGTTTGAGGACTTTCCGAGAAGAATTAACCGGCCCTGAATACATGCACAGATTTATAAATCAAGCTCACGAGGCTGGCGTAGAGTTTCGTACGAACACTATGGTCTTTCAGATTGATAAAGACTCGAATTCAGTCTGGACGATGAACAAAGAACGCGGCATTGAATGTCTTAATCCTAAATCGATTGTCTTAACTATGGGCTGCCGCGAAAGACCTGCAGGAGCAATCAGAATACCCGGAACTCGTCCTGCTGGAATTTACACGGCTGGAACGGCTCAAAGATTCGTGAACATGGAAGGCTATATGCCCGGCAAGCGCGCTGTAATTTTAGGTTCGGGCGACATCGGCTTAATAATGGCTCGTCGAATGATTTGGGAAGGCGCAGAAGTCGAAGGAGTTTATGAAGTAATGTCTTGGCCGGGCGGCTTGCGTCGAAATATAGCTCAGTGTCTCGACGATTACGGAATACCTTTCCATCTTCAGACAACCGTAATGAAAATTCACGGAGCAGACAGACTCGAAGGCGTTACGGTTGCAAAAGTTGACGACAAAATGACTCCGATTAAAGGTACAGAAAGATATGTTCCATGCGACACTCTTTTATTAGCTATCGGCTTAATTCCTGAAAATGAATTATCTCGAATGGCCGGAATCGAAATTCACCCCGTAACGGGCGGCCCTGTCGTTAATGATTTACTTCAGACTTCTAATCCCGCTGTATTCGCAGCAGGTAACGTCGTTATAGTCTACGATTTAGTTGACAACGTCAGCGATGAAGGTTTAATCGCAGGAGCTAACGCAGCTAAATTCGCGGCTGGTAAAATTTCGCCTAATGTCAGACGAATCCCTGTTAAAGGCGGCGAGAATGTTCGATTATATTCGCCTCAGTTTGTAACGGGCGAGTCAGATACGATTATTTACATGCGGGTTACTCATCCGATCGAAGGAGCTTGTAAAGTTGTAGCTGAGCCGGGTTTATATACTCAAAAATTACGTTATGCTCGTCCCGGTGAAATGAATGAAGCCAGAATCAAGGCCGCTGATATTAAAGCAAAGCCGGATTTGAAAGAAATCACGATTGATATTCAGCCGCTGTAAAAAAGGAGTGAGTTTGTTTTATGGAAGAAAGAAAATTTATTTGCGTTTCGTGTCCTTTAGGCTGCGGCCTTAACGTTATACTTGATGATAAAGGCGAAGTCGCCAGCGTAACCGGCAATAATTGTCCAAGAGGAGCGGCTTACGCTAAAACAGAAGTCAGCGATCCTAGAAGGGTCTTTGCCTCGACCGTTAGAGTCAAAGGCGGCAAATTGCCGGTCTGTCCGATAAGGAGCAAGACTCCTGCGCCTAAAGGAAAATTAAAAGAGATTGCCCGTGCAGTCGCAGAATTGAACGTTAAAGCCCCGATTAAAATCGGCCAAGTTTTAATCCATAACGTTTGCGACACTGATGTTGATATTGTCGCGAGCAGAGATTTGAATTAAAGGCAAATCTGATTTCAATAAATTAGGAGTTAGGAGTTAAAGCCTGACTCTTTTTGTACTCAAAGAAAAAGGAATCAACTTTTCGGAATAAAACTCGCTCATTACAAATTATAAATTTGGATCACAAGCAAATAAATTCAATAATTTTGTAGTAATAAATGTAGTAATAAAATTTATTTTTTACTCTAGGAAAATTTTTATGAAAAGATTATATCAAAAAAATTAAATCACGCTAAAAAAATCAAAATAAAAATTATATTTTTTCAAGTTTTTATAAGGATTTATAAATTAAAAAATAAAAAAATTTGACAAAATAAAAAATTCGCGTATAATTCTCCCTGTTGCGCTTGAGAGAGGCAGGCACTCAACGAAGAGGAGAGCCTCAGATA
>JAFVEW010000231.1 GCA_017475805.1 Synergistaceae bacterium
AACAGGTCCAACGCGTTCGATCTCGATACGTGAAATTCCTGCGCCTTCCCATTTCTTCATAATATATTTACGCAGCTTTATATCTTCGTGAAGCTTTTTCGCGTAATTCTTTTTATCGGCGTACCATCTTGACTGCCATTCAGTTGAGACGCCAAGACGATAGCCTATTGGGTGAACTTTCTGTCCCATTTACTTTTTTCCTCCTTGACGTTCGCAAAGCGTAACCGTTACATGCGACATTTTATGCACGTAAGGATGAGCGCGACCCATTGAAACAGGGCGAAATCTTTTCATCATCGGCCCTTGATTCGCAAAAACTTCATGAACGTATAATTTATCTAAGTCCATGCCGTAATTATGCTCCGCGTTCGCCATTGCGCTGTTCAGCACCTTCAAAATAATTCCAGCGGCTTTCTTGTCGCTGAATTTCAAAATGGTTACGGCATCAGCCGCGCTCTTTCCGCGAATAAGCTCCAAAACCTGACGGACTTTATAAGGCGAAATTCTGGCGTTCTTCGTCATTGCTGTTGCTGTTCTTAATTTTTCAGCCATAATTTAATTTCTCCTATTTCTTCTTGTCCTGTCCGGCGTGGTGTCCGAATTTTCTTGTCGGAGCAAACTCGCCGAGCTTATGACCTACCATATTTTCGCTGATGTAAACGGGAAGGTGCATACGTCCGTTATGAACAGCGATTGTGTGCCCGATCATTTGCGGCACTACGGTTGAACGTCTTGACCAAGTTTTTACAACTTTTTTATTGCCTGAAACGTTCATTGCTTCTATTCTGTCGAGGAGCCTCTGTTCAACAAAAGGCCCTTTCTTAGTTGAGCGCATTTATTTTTCAGCTCCTTTTATTTCTCATAACGCCTGCGGATAATCAGCTTATCTGAAGATTTGCGCTTGCGTGTCTTGTAACCCTTTGCAGGAGTTCCCCAAGGCGAAACAGGGTGCTTGTTGGATTTTGATTTTCCTTCACCGCCGCCCATCGGGTGGTCTACAGGGTTCATTACCATACCACGTACTGAAGGTCTGCGGCCTTTCCAGCGAGTTTTGCCGGCTTTGCCCCACGAAATGTTGTCGTAGTCTTCATTGCCGACCTGTCCAACTGTAGCCATACACTCTAAAAGAATTAAACGAAGCTCACCGCTTGGCATTCTAATATAAGCGTATTTGCCTTCTTTTGACATTAACTGAGCAGCACCGCCGGCAGCACGGACTAATTTTGCTCCGCAACCGGGCTGAAGCTCTATATTATGAATTACCGTACCAACAGGAATGTCTTTTAACTTTAATGCGTTGCCGGGAGTAATATCGCTCTCAGGGCCTGCATAAATTGTGTCTCCGACATTCAAGCCTTTTGGCATGATAATGTAACGTTTTTCACCGTCAGCGTAATTGATTAAGCCTATACGGGCGTTGCGGTTAGGATCATATTCGATCGTTGCAACTTTGCCTGGAACGGCTATTTTATCACGCTTGAAATCTATAATTCTATAAGTTCTCTTATGTCCGCCGCCGATATGACGCATGGTGATACGACCTGTGTTGTTTCGGCCTCCATGCTTGCGGAGATGGACAATAAGCGAACGTTCAGGTTTATCCGCCGTAATGTCCTCGCGGCCCTGAATGCTCATATGACGGCGGGCAGCGGTATACGGCTTAAACTGTTTAATTGACATGTTCGTGTTTCTCCTGTTTTATATCGAAGCACCCTCGAAGAACTCGATATGCTGATCCGGCTTAAGGGATACTATCGCTTTTTTCCATGAGCGAGTGAAACCCTTTGCAAGCCCGCGGCGGCGCATTTTGCCCTTTACGTTAATCGTGTTCACTGCGGCAACTTTAACGTTGAAAACTTCTTCAACAGCTTTGCGAATTTGAATTTTATTCGCGCTCTTGTGAACTTCAAACGTATATTTATTTAATGCCATGAGCGAGCTTGATTTTTCCGTAATAATCGGGCGAATAATTATATCGTGAGCAGCTAAATTCATTTTGAATATACCTCCTCAATTTTCGCTACGACCTCGGGAGTTACAATCAGATTTTTGGCGTTCAAAATATCATAAACATTAATGCTTGCAATATTTATGGCTTTTGCACCGGCTAAATTTCTGACTGAACGTGTTACGTTAAGAGCGTTGTTATGATAAATCACAAGCGTCTTGCCGACACCTAAAGCTGTAAATAAATTTTTAATTGCCTTAGTTGAAGGCTTGTCGATTGTATCAAAACCCTTAACGACCGACATTAAATCCTCGCGAACTTTATCAGAAAGAACGCTGCGTAACGCAAGCTGACGAACTTTCTTATTAACTTTCTGATGATAATCTCTCGGATGAGGTCCGTGAGCTACACCGCCATGCACCCAAATCGGCGAACGTGTACTTCCCTGACGTGCGCGGCCTGTGTGCTTCTGTCTCCAAGGCTTTTTGCCGCCGCCTGAGACATCTCCGCGTGTCTTCGAGCTGTGAGTTCCCTGACGGCAGTTAGCTAAATGCGCCACTACAACTTGATGAATAGCAGCCATGTGAACAGGAGTGTCAAAAACTTCTGCTGAAAGTTCCATTTCTCCGGCTCTTTCGCCTGTGAACTCGTAAACTTTTACAAAAGGCATAGTATCTATCCCTCCTTATGCGTGTTTGTAGAGGGCAAGCAGGCTGTCTTTCGCGCCTGGGACTGCGCCTTTTACCAAAATTAAATTGTTCTCAATATCTACGGCCATGACGGTGAGATTTTTAACGGTAACTTTATCGCTTCCCATGTGTCCGGGCATTCTCTTGCCTGGAAATACATGACCGGGATACGAAATTGCTCCGCTTGAACCTCCGTGTCTATGTTCGACCGAAGTACCATGACTGAACTGCTGACCTCCAAAGTGATGGCGTTTGATAACACCGGCAAAACCTTTACCTTTGGAAATACCTTTGACGTTAATTTTTTCGCCAGCCTCGAATAAGTCAGCTTTAAGTTCCTGTCCAACTTCATAGCCTTTGACATCGTCAAGCCTAAATTCCCGAAGTGTCTTTTTGGGTTCGAGTTTTAACTTCTCAAACATAACCCTCTGCGGTTTGGACAGCTTATGAGCTTTGACTGCTCCGAAGCCGAGAAGAACGGCGGAATATCCGTTCTGTTCAGGGGTTCTCAGAGCAACGACTGAACACGGCCCCGCAAGGACAACCGTAACAGCTACGGCCTGTCCTTCGGCGTCATATATCTGCGTCATTCCGAGCTTTTTCCCCAGAATCCCTATTGACATAATAAATAAGTCTCCTTAAAAAATAAACTAAAACTAAAATTTAATTTGAATGTCCACGCCGCTTGCAAGATTTAACTGCATAAGCGCGTCCATTGTTCTCTGTGTCGGTTCAATAATGTCGATTAATCTCTTGTGAGTGCGCATTTCAAACTGTTCACGAGCGTCCTTGTCTTTGTGAGGCGATTTCAAAATCGTAATTCTTCCAATTTCAGTAGGAAGCGGAATCGGCCCGGAAACTCTCGCGCCCGTTGACTGCGCCGTCTCTGCGATTTGCAAAGCCGACGTGTCGAGCACTCTATGATCAAACGACTTTAAGCGAATGCGGATTTTGCGTGCCATGATAATTTACCGGCTTTTTATTACTCGATAATCTGAGTTACAACACCCGCACCGACTGTGTGGCCGCCTTCACGAACTGCGAAGCGAAGTCCTTCTTCCATAGCGATCGGCACGATTAATTCTACTTCAAATGTTGCGTTATCGCCAGGCATGACCATTTCGACGCCTTCAGGAAGTTTAATGTTGCCGGTAACGTCTGTCGTTCTGAAATAGAACTGAGGCTTGTAACCTGCAAAGAACGGTGTATGGCGTCCGCCTTCTTCTTTCTTCAAGACGTAAACTTCGCCTTTGAACTTCGTATGAGGTGTAACTGTGCCGGGCTTTGCAAGAACCTGTCCGCGTTCAACGTCGCCTTTATCGATACCGCGAAGAAGTACGCCTACGTTGTCGCCTGCTTCTGCGCTGTCAAGTATCTTTCTGAACATTTCAAGCGATGTAGCAACTGTCTTGGCTGTGTCTCTCTTCATACCGACGATTTCAACAGGCTCGCCAGCGTTGATTACGCCGCGCTCAACACGTCCGGTAACGACTGTGCCGCGTCCTGAAATCGTGAAGACGTCTTCGATAGGCATAAGGAACGGTTTATCAATGTCG
>JAFVEW010000232.1 GCA_017475805.1 Synergistaceae bacterium
GCGGTGTTGACTTCTCCTGCGCTGGAAGTCTACAGGGATTATAAAATCGTTCAAGGTGCTTCATTAAGCGGCATGGACGGAAAGCAATATTACGTTGCCGGCGATATAGGCGACGAGGCTTCTCAAGCTACATTAAATCTTGGCCTCAGCGAAGAATTTGACGTAAATTCAAGTTTTGCTGTCGTGAACGTCTCAACAAACCGAGTAGTTTTTGCTTACGACCCTAACGGCGAGTATGAAACTTGGAAGACCGGCGGAAATATCTCGCTTTCAGGCGGAAGGCTTTTCACTTACAACAGCCTCACCATTGAGCAAAATGAAAACGAAGAATATGAAGGCGAATATTACTATGAAGAAGATGAATATTCTCTCGAAGATAATAAATATATCGACGCTGATATTTTAAGTGTTTCTAAGCAAACAGATAAGGGCATAACGGCACTGAATATCGGCACAGGAAGCAATTTAAGTTTCGTTCAGCAGGATACAGACCCGAAGGCTCGAAACGTAAGCCCTAATGGAAATGTTTTCAGGCTCGATAGAAAAATCAACACTTTTTCAGGCATGACGCATTGAAAAAATAAAACTTAAAAACGAGGCTCCTTTTTGAGGGGCTTTTATTTATGCGATAATTTTTCATGAAAAAAATTTTGAAAAGGATTTGAATTTAATGCAGACATTGCCACATAATCACGATAAAAATATAAATAATGTTCTCGATAAAATGCCTGACGACGAAAATTTTTCTCATGCCACTTTTATTTTCCAGCAGCTCGGCGACCCAACGAGATTAAAAATTTTATGGATTTTGTGCCACAGCCGCGAGTGTGTTTCTGATATTGCAGCCGCTATTGGAATGAGCAAAGCCGTAGTTTCTCATCACCTGCAGTTATTGAGACGCAGCAACTTAGTTACAGGCACCAGGGTAGGTCAAGAAATTCATTATTCGCTTAGCGACACCAACGAGGCTAATCTACTTCACAAGACCATTGATGCAATTTTTGAGATAACTTGTCCGATTGAAAATGGGAAACACAATCTGTGATTGGCGGTCCTAGCGGGATTCGAACCCGCGCCGCAGCCTTGAAAGGGCTGTGTCCTAGGCCACTAGACGATAGGACCTTTAGTTTGGTGAATCGCGGGGGACTTGAACCCCCGACACCCGGATTAAAAGTCCGGTGCTCTACCGACTGAGCTAGCGATTCGTTGCCTTGTTCAAAACAACGGGGTGAATTATATAATTAAAATAAAAAAAATGCAAATATAAAAAAATCAGCTTCGTCTTTTTTGACTTGGCTGATTAAATTTTTACGCTTCAGGTGCTGTATCTGCTGCTGCTTGCTGAATTGAGGAATGAGAACGACCAGCAGTGTATTTTCGTGAATGTTTTTGAATTTCGTCTCGGACTGCTCTAGGGTCAGGAATGTTGTGAGCTTTAATTTCTTTTTCGCTCGTACCTGGTGATGAGATTGCGATGTCGCCGATATTTAAGAGAGTTTGAATAGCGTTTTGGCTTACATCAATATCTGCGATTTTTGTAAGGCCGATTTCTTTTGAGACCCTAAATCTCGTAAAGAGTTTCAGAGGGTGGCATTCGACGTATTCAATTTCTTGTTTTTCGGGTCTGTCAGGGTCATCTTTGAGGACAAGTTTCATTGTTATGCGCTTGAGAGCAATTCCTAAGAAAATTAAAACTTCAACGATTGCTACAAGTCCCCACATCCATGCTAAATGATTTTTTAAGGCACTTGGTCCCCAAATATTTCCGGCAATAGCTAAAATCAATATTAGAAGCATCAGCGAGAAAAGGCCGTAAAAGCTGCGCCATGCTGTTCTATATTCGACTTGGGTTTGTCCCTGTTCCATGATAAAAAAATTATCCTCCCTTGCTTAACGCATAAAAAATTTTTAGTGAATTTATTATAACATTACCAATTAAGGAAACGGCAATATATAATAATTAATAACATGAACATTCTCACACAAATTTTTTCCAAGGGGGAAGCAAAACATGAACGAGCTTATAAGAATTAACGAAGCTGATGCCGTAGCGGTAGCCTTGCGGGCCTTAAAAGCGGGCGAAAAAATTTCTGTCTCTAGTGCGGATTTTTCTCTTGAAATTTTAGAAGAAATCCCTATGGGACACAAAGTCGCATTGAGAGATATTAAAGCTGGCGAGCCTGTTATCAAATACGGCTATCCTATCGGCGAAGCTACGAGCGAAATTTCAAAGGGTCATCATGTTCACACGAATAACGTCAGAACTCTTTTAACAGGCGCACATGATTATGAATATCACCCAACTCACCCGAAACTTGAGAGCGTCAAGCCTGAAACTTTCAACGGCTATGTAAGATTTGACGGCCGCGTTGGAATTAGAAATGAATTATGGATAATTCCGACTGTCGGCTGTGTCAATGATATTGCAGTAGCGATTGAAAAAGAGGCTCAGAAATTTATCGGCGGAAGCGTTGAAAACGTCAGAGCTTTCACTCACCCTTACGGTTGTTCTCAAATGGCCGACGACCAGGAAAACACGCGAAAAATTTTAGCGAACTTTGCTACTCACCCGAATGCAGGCGGAGTTTTAATGCTTGGACTTGGCTGCGAGAACAGCGGCATTGAGACTATAAAGCCTTACATGGGCGAATATGACAGCGAGCGAGTGAAATTTTTAATCTCTCAGGACGTAAACGACGAACTTGAAGCTGCTATGAAACTTATTAATGAACTCGTCGAAAAAATGAAGAAAGATGTTCGAGTTCCATGCGAGACTTCAAAATTAATCGTAGGGCTTAAATGCGGAGGCAGCGATGGTCTTTCAGGGATTACAGCTAACCCGACAATCGGATATTTTTCAGATATGTTAGTCGCTGAAGGCGGTGCGACGATTTTAACTGAAGTTCCTGAAATGTTCGGAGCTGAAACGATTTTAATGAATCGCGGCAAAGATGAAAAAACTTACGAAAAGACCGTGCATTTAATCAACGATTTCAAAGCCTATTATGCTTCTTTAGGAATGCCCTGCTACGAAAATCCTTCACCTGGCAACAAAGCAGGCGGAATTACAACTCTTGAAGATAAAGCCTTAGGTTGCACTCAAAAGAGCGGCTCTGCTCCCGTCAGTGATGTTTTGCCTTACGCCGGAAAAGTTGTAACGCAGGGCTTGAATTTACTTTCAGCTCCGGGGAATGATTTAGTAGCGTCTACGGCATTAGCAGCGGCAGGAGCTCAAATAGTTTTATTCTCGACGGGGCGAGGAACTCCATTCGGCTGTCCTGTTCCGACCGTGAAAATTTCGAGTAATTCAGATTTATTCTCGAGAAAAAGCAATTGGATTGATTTTAATGCTGGAACTCTCGTCGAAGCAGGAACGTTACCCGAGAAAGCCCGTGAACTTTTCGATTATGTTTTGAGTGTCGCAAACGGCAAAAAGACTCGCAACGAAATTAATAATTTCCAAGGCATGGCGATTTTCAAGACAGGAGCAACGCTATAATTAATTAGGAATTAGGAGTGAGGAGTTAGGAATTAAAAAATTTTTCTGACTTCTCGCTAAAATTTTTAATTATAATTTTTTATGGAGGCAAAAAATTTCATGATTAACATGTGTCGAGTGAAAAGAGCCATGGCAAAAAAACGCGCACAAAAGCTGATGCCTTTCAGGTTAGAAATGCCTTTCAAGTCAGATAACTACACTGATCCGTTTTACACAAAAGCGAACTTTGATCGTCTCAGGCTGTCTATTGCTCGAGCAAAAGCTTCAGAAAATCGAATGATTGAACGCTTGAAGGCTTCGCTATGAAAATAACATTCTATGAAGAGGCATGGGAGGATTATTTATATTGGCAAAAAGAAGATAGAAAGACTCTCAACAAGATAAATGATCTTATAAAAAGCATCGATCGCAACGGTTATAACTGTGAAGGAAAACTTGAACCGCTCAAAGGTAATTTTTCAGGTTATTACAGCGTGCGAATCGATAAGAAAAACCGCCTTGTTTTCAAGATAGAGAAAGACGCTGTTGAGTTTTTTCAGTGCGGCTCTCATTACAAAGACAAGTAAAATAATTTTCTAACTTCTCACTCAATTTTTAATTTTTTTCATTTTTTCTCAGCGATAAACGGAAAAATTTTTAGTGAGGTATTTTTATGCAAAGAGTATTTCAAAGGGTCGTTGCGTGCATTATGTGCGCTGCCGTTATATTCGGTGCTTCACCTACGCAGGCTGAACCAATATTAATCGCGGCAGGCACGGCGGCTGTCGTAGCGGCTGTATCTTGGCTTACCCCAAAAGCTCTTGATACTTTATCAGATTATTTAGCGCAAAATAATAACGATATAAACGCAATCGAGAAAAAAGCACAAAATGGTGATGCCAAAGCTATTTATAACATAGGACTGATTTATTATCTTGGGAAAAATGTAGAAAGGAACTATTCAGAAGCTCTAAGATGGTGGCTCAAAGCAGCTAATGAACATGATTATGCTCAAGCGCATTATTCACTTGGAGAACTCTATTATAAAGGTGAGGGAGTTCTTCAGAATTATTCAGAAGCATTTAGCTGGTTCAAAAAAGCTGCCGAACAAGGACATCCCCAAGCGCAAAATATTCTAGGCTGTATGTATAAAAACGGCTATTCACTCGAAAAAAATCGCGAAGAGGCGATTAAATGGTACCGTGAAGCGGCCAAAAATGGAAATGAACAAGCTCAAGAAGTACTCAAAGAGTTTGGCGAAACATGGTAACTCGGCACGGGACAGAGAGTAAAATCTAAGCTATCATAGATATAAAAAAATTTTTGAGGTGATATGAAACATGAATAATTTTTTCTGGCAGAATAAAACTGCTGTTATTTTTGGCAAAGATACCGTCAAAGATTTAGCTGAACATCTTAAAAAAGACGGTATAAAAGGCGTTTTGCTTGTTTTTGGCGGCAAAGGAATTTTCAAGAGCGGTGCTTATGCTCAGACTACAGAAATGCTTAACAAAGCAGGAATAAAATTTTCTGAGCTTAATGAAATCAAACCTAACCCACGTGTCGATAAAGTCCGTGAAGGGATTGCCCGAGTTAAGGCCGGTGGAATTGACGCTATAGTTCCTGTCGGCGGCGGAAGCGTTTTTGACTCGGCTAAGGCTATAGCGGCTGGAGCTTGCTATGACGGCGACGTTTGGGATTTTTTTGCGGGCAAAGCTAAAATCGAAAAGGCTCTTCCGATTTACGGAGTTTTAACAGCTTCGGCCACAGCTAGCGAAGTCAACGGTTTTTCAGTCATAAGCAACCCCGACTGCGAAATAAAAACTTCAATTAACAGTCCTATGGTTTATCCGAAAGTTTCAGTTATTGATCCGACATTTCAATTTACTCTGCCTCAAAAACAAACCGTTTACGGCGGCGTTGATATTATCGCTCATATTTTAGAGCGCGTTCTTGACGGCGACGAAGGTTCAGACTTAATTGATGAGCAGTGTTACGCTTTAATCCGCACTATGATGCGGGTAATTCCTGAATTAATCGAAGACCCTAAAAATTACGACGCTCGTTGCGAATACGCTTTAGGAGCTGCTATGGCACACTGCGGATTTTTCTCGGTTGGAAGAAAAGTCAGAGGCGATTTTTCCTCACACCGAATGGGACATTCACTCAGCATGTTATACGGGGTTGCTCACGGAGCTTCACTTTCAATCGTAATGCCGGCATGGGCGCGTTATCTTTACGAAGATAATCCTGTTCCTTTTGCTCGTCTTGGCGAGGCTGTCTTTGATATTTACGACGGCACAGACGAAGAAAAAGCAATCGAAGCTATTGAAGCTCTCGAAGATTTCTTCAAAGAAATAAACTCGCCTACGACACTGCGAGAAGTCGGAATTAAAGAAGAAGACATTGAAAAAATCGCGGCGAATGCTTCACGAGGCGAAACTTTTGGAGCATTAAAAGAACTTAACGCCGATGATGTTCTTGAAATTTTCAAGATAGCATATTAGAACGAGCAAATTTTATGACAGCTTTCTTGATTATGGAGAGCTGTCATTTTATTACTACGAAAATCTTAAAATTATTTTGTTTCCCAAAATTTTTTAGTACCAGCGAGGCCCGTCCTTCTTGGAAATTCGTTAGGGCATTTAGAAATTTTTTCCCATGTTACGATACATTTTGAAGAATTTTTTTCTTCATAGAATTTTAGTGAAGGCTTAGAGAGGCCAAGCATTTGCCATTTATTTTCGACTTCGGAAATTTCTTCGTGAACTTTCTCGCCTTTGAAAGTCAAAATTTTTCCGCCGACTTTAACTAACGGTGATAATAATTCTGCCGTAACTCCCGCTGAGGCCATAGCACGAGCCGCAGCTAAATCGAATTCTTCTCGGTGTAATTTCGCAAAATCTTCAGAGCGTGAACAGATTATTTCAATATTTTTAATTTCAAGTTCTTGAATAATCTCGCGGACTGCCTCACATTTTTTATTAACGCTGTCGATCAAAATTATATCTAAGTCAGGTCTATATACAGCCCAAACTACGCCGGGCAAACCTCCGCCACTTCCGACATCAATAATTTTCCCTGATTTTTCAGGCAAAAATTCAAGCGACGGCTCACAGTCTAAAATTTGCAAGTTAAAAATTTCGTCAACTCCTCGAGTACCGACAAGACGAGCTCGCGTGCAAGAAGCTAATAATTCGGCGTATTTATATAACGTGGATCTTTGAGGGTTCATATCTGTCTTCTTGAGGGTGTTTGTTTTTAGGATAGCCTACAGGAATTAAAGTGAAAGCTCTGAAATTTTCCGGCAAGTTCAAAATTTTTTCGACGGCTTTCATCCTGTCTTCAAACGGAGCTATCCCGAGCATTACAGCACCAAGTCCGAGTTCTTCAACTTCAAGCAAAATATTTTCTGTAGCTATAGCCATATCAATTTGAGCCATTTCAGAAACAGCTAAATTATTAGTTCTATAACACGGAATAATAACTACAGGAGCATTTTTCGCAGGCGTTGTGTAAGGGGTAACTTGCGATAATTTTGCGATAATTTCTTTGTCAGTCGTAACGTAAAATTCCCAAGGCTGTTGATTAACTGCTGACGGAGCGGCCATAGCAGCGCGTAAAATTTTCACGATTAAACCGTTAGGGACTTCTTTATCCTCAAATTGACGGACACTTACACGATTAAAAATTGCGTTCATTAATTTTTTCCTCCATTTCACGCCAACATGCTTCAAGATAAGGGCGGACTGTATCCCAAAAAATTTTAGCACTATCCATTTGAATTTGAGCTTCATTCGGTGAAACGGTATAAAAGGCTTCATAATCTGCATCTGTTCGCAGGTCAAATGATTGGCCGATTATGTCAGAAAGTTTTTTATCAAAAATCTTCGTCCCAATATAATTCTTTCTGAAATATGAAATTACGCTTGAATGTTTAGATGCTTCAAATCCGTCTTTTGAAGTAACAGCTAACATTCCGTAAAAAATCGCGTAGTATGAGCGTGTAACTGACTCATTAAAAAAATTATTGTCAAAATTACTTTTTGCTGCCTTTAGTGTTTCTTCAGCGCGTTCAAAACGGTATTTCGATAATGCTAAGCCGCCTCGCGTGTCCATAAAACTATCCCTTCTTCATCGATATTAAAATAAAACGGCAAAGCAAATAGCCATTCATTAAAATGATTTATCTCAATAGCTACAACAGAAAATAAAACATCGAGTTTCATTCCTAAATCCCAAGCAGCCTTAGAAAGCTTATGCCGAGTTTCTTTATCTATTTTTATTTTCGTCAGTACAGCGATATCAACATCAGATTCCCAAGTGTTATCGCCGCGAGCGACTGAGCCGTAAAGAATTATTTTGACAACGTCATCACCAAGAACAGATAAAATCGTTTCCACTATGTCGTCAAAAATTTTTTTATCTTCTTCAAAAGATATTCTCTTCGGAATATTCATTTTTTTATCACGCCTTTTATTATTTTTAATGCTGCAGTAAGTGAGCAAGCATCTGGCCAACAATAGGCGCAGCGACGCTGCTTCCGTGTTTACCGGCTTCAACGACAGCGACGGCTACGAATTTTGGATCATCAGCGGGAGCATAGCCCGCGAATAAAGCGTGGTCATCGCCGTGAGAATTTTGAGCTGTTCCCGTCTTGCCCGCGACTTTAACACCGAAGCGTCCTGCTCTTGAGCCTGTTCCGCGGCTGACGACGTAATCTAAACCTTTCTGAACTATTGCTAACTTTGAAGGAGTGATTCCAATGTCTTCTGGAGTTTTATAGCCTTTTTGATTCAAGTGCGGCGTCACTAATTTACCTCCGTTTGCTATTGCAGCATAAACTCTAGCAATCTGTAACGGCGTCATTAACATGTAACCTTGTCCGATCGAATAATTCACGGTATCGCCGTTTACCCATTGAGTTTTGAAGCGTCGCATCTTCCATTCAGGTCCGGCAATGCTGCCGCCGCTCTCACCTGGAATATCTATGCCCGTAGGTTCGCCTAAATGAAATTTTTTGCCCCATTTTATTAGTCGGTCAATTCCCGAACGCAAGCCGACTTGATAATAAAAAACGTCGCAGGAATGCTGCAAAGCTCCAAGAACATTTAGAGAGCCGTGTCCTGAGTGTTTCCAGCATTTGAAAAGATGCGAGCCTAATCTCAAGCCGCCGCGACACGAAATCATTGTCGAAGTTGTTATTATATTTTCTTCAAGAGCAGCGATTGACATGAACGCCTTGAAAGTACTTGCGGGCGGATAAACTCCTGCTATAGCTCTGTCAAGCATAGGACGGTCTGGGTTATTAATCATTGCGTTCCATTCGCGGCCTGAAACTCCCCAAGTTAAAGGATTATTATCATAAACAGGGCTTGAAGCCATAGCAAAAATAGCTCCTGTCTTAACTTCCATTGCAACGATTGCACCTTTATGACCGCGCAATAAATCAACGGCGAGACGTTGCGCTCCCATATCGAGCGTTAAGTGAATATCCTCGCCTTTTACGGCAGGGGTCGAGTCTAAAGTTCTGACTTTTCGTCCACGTGCATCGACTTCAAGTGCCTCTTGGCCTGGCTGACCGCGCAAAAGAGTTTCATAAGAACGTTCTATGCCGGATTTGCCGATTAGATCTCCTCCAAGATAGCCTTCTTCGATGCGTGTTTTTAATTCTTCTTCTGAGATTTCACTGACGTAGCCCAAAATATTCGCCGCCGTGCTTCCAGCCGGATAAGTCCTTCGCCATACGCTCAAAGGGAATAATTCGTGAGGAAATTCGTAATCGGCGACAAGTTCTGCCATCTGAGGCATAGTTAAATTCGGAATAATTTTCATGACTCTATATGGAGCCATTCGCTGCTGTTTTATAGTTTTTTCTAAATCGTCAACCGTTATAGGAATCCCATGCCGAAACAAAACGCTGCTCAAACGTTCTAATTTTGCCGGAGTGTTTAAGTCTAGAGGATAACCCATTATATTAAAAGTAGTGTCGTTGATCGCCAAAGGAACTCCGTTGCGGTCAAAAATCTCACCTCTGGGAGCAGGCGAACGAATCATTCTGAGCCTGTTTGAATGTGCAAGGCTTACGTATTTGTCGCCTTGGTAAATTTGACAGAAATACAAACCTCCGATGAGAATAAAAATCGAAAGTAATATTAAATATAAAATAAATCTCAGTCTTACGTCTATAACTTCCATAAAAAAAATTATAACAGGTCGATTCTTTTCTTCATTTTCAAAAGTTCTGTTTTCAAATATTCATAGCGTTCTTTTTTCTCTGGCTTGGCCTCAAAATGTTTTTCTCGAAACTGCTCGTGATTATTTCTATAAACTAATTCTTCGCCGTGAAACTGTTCACTTGTTAGATCGAAAACTTTTTCGTCAACATCGTTATAACAATGAACATCGCCCGAAGGTCTTATAATTCCGAAAACTTTTCCTCCAAAAATATCTTGAGCTAAAAACGCTGTTATAGAACACTGTCCTATAGTTATATCATCTTCGCTCCAGTTATTTCTCATTCGAGGCGCGCAGGAATACTCGCACCAAATTTTTAATAATGCGTCGTATAAATCGAGCGGCGTTTTGATTTTTTTATATTCGTCATTGACTGCGTGAACTTCTCTTGCGGCTTCACAACCGTAAAATTTATATGACATCAAGAAATCCTTTCATTCAAATTATTCGATTAAATCTGAAATTTCGTCGACATTGAGACCCGCTCTAATTCCGAAGCGTGTTAAAACAAAATCGTATTTTGCCGGGTCTTCGGGACAAATTTTTTTGAAGCCTTCTGTAATTTCGATTGCGGTTTTTAAGTCAGCATTTTTTCGACTAGTAAAGCCGAGCCGAGTCGCTATATTGTGCATATGAGTATCAGTCGGGACGATTAAGTCGGAAGGTTTTATGACTTTCCAGCCGCCCGGGTCAACATTATCTTGGCGAACTAGCCATTTTAGATATAAAAAAATTCTCTTGCACGCGCTTCCGTCTCTTGGAGCAGTAACGAGAGAAAAAGCTCCGTCCTTTTTATTTCGAGAAAGTCTGTCGGAAAATTTATCGAGAGCTGAAAAAATATTTTTATTTGAGTTTTTCATGCAATTATCAAAAAAATTTTCAAGAGTTCCAAACTCTTTTATAATTTCAGAGATATTCGCAAGCAAATTATTAACGTCTTCGGCGGTCGTGAATCTATGCTTAAAGTTTTCAGGAACGATATTAAAATTTTTATTCGAGATTAAAAATTCATGAGGCGAATCCGTGAGACAAGACAAAATTTTTTCAACGCTTTTCATAATCTGAGCAACTCGCCCGTAAGCAAGCGACGCCGCAACAAGCCCGACGATTTCTAAATCGCTAACGTCTTTATATTCATATAAAAAATATAATGGATCTGGATTAATTAATTCTCTGCGCTGATAAATATAATAAAGTCCTTCAAGAAATGATTTTAATTTTTCGTTGTTCATAATTGTAAATTCTTATAAAAAATGAAGAGTGAAGAAATATTTTTAACTCCTCACTCCTCACTTCTAATTTCTAACTGTTTTTATCGTGCTGCTAATTCGCGGTCAACGATATAAGTGCCGTGTTTGTCGCTGCCTAAAAATTCAAGTTTGCTGACGATGCTGCCGGTGTTGTCTTCTTCTTCCATTTGTTCATCGACGTACCATTTAAGCATTGAAAGAGTCGCGTAATCTTTTTCGCTTGAGGCCAAGTCGACGAGTTTATAAATTCTTGACGTTACATACTGCTCATGAGCATAGGCCGTCTTGAAAGCGTCAAGAGCGTCGGCGTAGCTTTCTTTAGCCTTCGCGATTTCAGGAATGATGACTCTCGCGCCGCGTTCGTAAAGATAATCAATGAACTTTTCAGCGTGTTCGACTTCTTCTTTATATTGTTTCTTCATCCAGTGGGCCATGCCTTCGAGTCCTGAGTCCTCGAAATAAGCTGACATAGCCAAATAAATATAAGCCGAGTCAAATTCTGCTTTAATCTGGTCATTAATGGTTGCGACCATTGCGTCAGAAATTTTCATGTTAAAAAATTCTCCTTCTTAGTTAATTTTAATTTTTTATGAGGAGCAAGGAGATTGAGCCTGTACAATAAACTGTGTATGGACGAAAAGGAATCCTTATAAATACTGAAATAAATTGTGCCTATACACAGAAAACTTTACACACTCAGGAGATTTTTACTTCCTAACTCCTAATTATTTCTTCCAAAGTCCGTGCTTGTTGCAATATTCGCGTAACGTTGAGCTTGCTTTTGCGCTGCCGAACTCTGCTTCGGGAGCTTCGCCGGGCTTCAGGAACTGACGGCAGACTCTCTCGCCGTTGATGACTTCGATCCATTCGATATAGTGATCGTCCTGCATAGGGTGAGCAACGCTTCCGACTTTGACTTTTGAGCCTTCAAGAACGGGAACGTGTTTTTCAGTTGCTGCGTCGGTCGTGTTTTCTTTGAGTTCTTTCATAGGTTCGCCGCAGCATGAAAGAGTGCCGCCGCCGACGTGCATGACTTCAACGATGTTTCCGCATTTTGAGCATTTGAAAACGCTTAATTTTTCCATAATTTTTTTACCCCCATAAATTTATATCGGGCATTATAATAAACTTAACTTAAAATTTTCGATAGCGATAAATTACTCAAAAGGTGGAATTAAATTTTTCATGGCTAAATGTTCAAAGGGTTTTACGCTCACGGAGCTTTTAACGGCTTTGGTAATACATTCATTTTTTATTTTGATTTTAGGCGGAACTTTTTACACATTGATTTCATTCGGCTCACGTTCTCAAATGACAATGACAGCACGCGAACGCGGTCAAAGAGTCATTAACTATATCGACTCACGAGTTCGCAACACAGGCTTGGGAATGTGGGCTTGCGAAAACTCGAGCGCAATTAAAAATGCTTTAGCTCCGTTGACGGCAAGCGGAAGAGTATTTTCGAGAAGCGATACAATGTTTCCGGTAATGATTACAAATTACGCCAACATGGAAGACATAGAGGGCACTCTCACAAAAAAATCTGATTTAACATCAAAAACCGAAGATGAAAAAATAATTTGCGGAAATGTTTTGAGGTTGCTTTATGCTCAAAGAGAAACAGGCACAGATTCAGATAGTGCTAAACTTGTAGTTCAGCAAAACGGAATTGTCGTAGATTATTCTTCTAATGCTGATACTGTCCTTGAAACATTAATTAATCAACTTGATGATGATGATTTTTGGAAAGGCTTTTTTACAAAGAGATGTCCCAATGTCTTTTACAATGGAGCAGGAATACCAAAAACAGAAAATAGCTTGAGCGTTTATGAGGACTATTATCGAAAAGAGAAAAATTATGAGGTTGTTAAATCAGCTTCAGAAACATTGAAAAGGTACAATCCTGACTCAGGTAAACAAATTGAAGCTATTGCAGGTTACAAAGAAGTAATTAAATTTTTTCCAAATTATCCACTACAATACAAATTTTTGTATAATCGAAGTAGCGGAAGTGAAGGAGAATTTTATTATTCAGACTTTGGCGAAAAGAAAAAAAATAATAATTCTGTTGAAAAATATAATATTAGAGCGTGGGGAGTTTCAAGAGGCGCAGGTGTTCCGTTCGTTGTAGATAAATATTACGATGTTGCAAATTCTAAAGTAATAAAAGAATTGGTAACAGCCACGCCTAATGACACTATTTATACTATTCCTGACGGCGATGAATTACTTTATCTAAAGTGCGTTAGAGTTTTCGCAGAAGCCCCGCGTCCGAATGATCCGGATAAAGAAAAAAATCTGAAAGTTCAAAAACTTAATGATATAACATGGAAAAGTAGTAAGTGCAAAGTTAATCCTTATCAAAGCGGCATTTTAGAAATTTATGCTGAGCTCGATACGACAAAAAACATTTTGAGTGTTTGGGTCTTATCAAGCGGCGGCAAAGACAACATGACCCACGAACGTCCCGGTGATTGGCCGAAAACAGCATACCCAATAGACGCAGAGGGTACAGATACTGAATGGAACAAGAGCGACTATAAATATCATGTTCTCTACGTCTCAACAGGAACTTGGAAATTAAATAATCTCAACAAAAACTCTAAGTGGGAGTAATAAAAAGCTCCCGCTCTTTTTGAGAGAGATTATGGTCGTGTTATAAACTACGGTGAAAAGCTCCGTATTTATTCATGGAGGAGCAATTCGTTTACCTCTCTTTTCAACCAGCCTATCAAATATAAACTTCCGCAAATTAAAATAGCTTCGTTATCATCGTTCAAAGCCTTTTTAATTGCTTCTCTCGGGTCATTAAAACCTTCGGGAATATTTCTCCATTCAAATTCTTTAGCAGCATTCAATAACTCGTCAGGCGTCAAAGCTCGCGGCATTTCAGGAACCGTCGCAGCATAAAACGCCGATTTTAATTCTTTGCTTATTAATTCGAGACAGCCGAGATAATTTTTATCACGCATTGCAGCATAAATAACTCCAAATTTTAGACCCGGCCATAATTTTTTAACGCTCTCGCAAAGTTTTTTAACGCCGTCATAATTATGTCCGCCGTCTAAAATTATTAAAGGTTCACGCGAAACTATTTCAAGCCGTCCAGGCCAAGCCGCTTTAATCATGCCTTCACGAATAGAATCATCATTAATTTTAGGGAATAAATCTTTAATTTCAGAGACAGCTAACAGGCTCAAAGCTGCATTTTTAATTTGATAATCGCCGATTAATTTTGTTTTTATATTTTTTATGTAATAAAAGCTGCTGTCGGATTTTGAAATGAAATCAAAAGAATTTCCGTCGGGCGAAATTTTTATATTTTCGATTTTAGAGTCTTCTGTCAAAACATGAGCCAGAGCATCATGTTCGTAGCAAAAATCTTTGAACATAGGAATTAAAGACTCATCTACACCGGAAAAACAAGCGTGAACATTTTTTTTAACGACCGCAAATTTTTCAGCCGCAATATTTTGAAGCAGAGGCCCTAAATATTCCATATGATCCATTGAAATTGACGTAATAACAGAACAGACGGTTTGACTCATGACGTTAGTGGCGTCGAATTTTCCGCCGAGTCCTGCTTCGATTACGCCGACATCGATTTGATTTGAACGTGCCAGCCAAAACGCACACGCCGTTACAAGTTCAAAATAAGACGGCAATTCTTCGTCAGGTTGAATTACTTTTATGACGTCTTCAGCGGCTCTTATCCACTCGTCCGCGCCTAAAATTTCGCCGTTTATCATAAAGCGTTCGCCCGGCGTTACAAGATGAGGACTTAAATAAAATCCTGTTTTATATCCTGAAGCCTTAAAAATTGACGAAATAAAAGCTCCTGTTGAGCCTTTGCCGTTTGTGCCGACAATATGAATAGACTTAAAAGAATTTTGAGGATTATCTAAGCGGGCTAATAATTTTTTTATTCTTTCGAGACCCGGAAGAATCTTATTATTTGAGTTAGCGTATAAAATTTTTTCAAATTCATCAAAAGTTTTCATGATTTTTTATAAAAAATTTAGGAGCTTGAAATCAAATTTATAATTTCTAACTCCTAATTAAATTCAAATTAAAAAATTTATTATTTTGCCGGAGGGAAAGAAAAACTACCTTTATAGCCAAGTTTTTGCATAGCATTCACGACACTGTCAGCTGCTTTTTTATCTGCACCGCCCGCTACCCAAACTTTGAAATGCTTTGACGCAGGATTTGAATAAACTGTAGCGTTATAACCCGCTTTCTTAATTTTATTAGCGGCGTCTTGAGCTCCTGCCTTCGTAGTGTAAGCACCGACTTGAACACGCCATTGTTTATCGCTGACTGAAGAAGAGCCGGACTGTTTTGAAGTCTGAGTTTTTGCTGCAGGAGTTTGAGTTTGTTTTTTTGCTGTCGAAGCCGGCGCAGAAGTTTTTTTAGCCGCAGGTGCTGCTGTCTGATTTACAGGAGGTAAAGGCTTTGTCTGAACAGCTACAGCAAGAGCGAATAAATCTTCTTCTTCTTTATTTTCTTGATTATTATTATCGTTAGCGACCGCTGTCGAGTCCATTGAAACAGGTTCAGAAACTTTCGCTGCAGGTTCGGCCTCCATTCGGCTGCGTTCAAGTTCAGCCAAGATAGCAGGAGCTTCCGCGTAAGCCCGCGTTGAAGCAATACCCGGCGAAGAGTTCAGACCGTTAATAAAAAACTGACGTCCCGCAAGAACAAGCAGCAAGACCGCAAAAACTCCAACGATCGGGAGAATCATGTCGCCGAACGACGGCAAAACTCCGCGCTTTTTGAGGCCGCGTCTCACTGTTGAAGCTGCTCTTCGTGGAATTGGGCTGAAATCAGTCCGTTCAGTTCTTGCTGTTCTTTCTGTAAAGCGCTGGCTGGTCATATAACTTCCTCTGATGAGCAGGGAATCCGCCCTCGTTAGTCGGTGCAGTTAAGTTTGCCTCTTGAAGTCCCTGATTAGCTAAATTTCTGTTCTTGTTGTATATGTCATAAATAGATCCGCCCGGTCTTGAATTAAATTGCGGAGCTTGAGGCGGCTGAGGAGCAACAGGTTCCGGCCTATCAATATTCGGTTTAGCTGTGTTACCTCTAGCACGAATATTCTGCATAGCTTCTTCAGGGAATGTCGCTATCAATGTTACATGGACTTTCTCGCCGAGTGATTCATCAATGACGTGTCCCCAAATGACTTGAGCGTCGGGATCTGCTGTCTCTTCTATAATCTTTGCAGCATCGGACATTTCCGTTAAAAGAATTTCTGCGCCTGTCGTTACGTTTAACAAAATTCCTTTTGCGCCCGTAACAGGTATAGTCATCAACGGAGACTGGATTGCGTTTCTTGCTGCTATTACAGCTCTGTCCTCGCCTTCGCCCTCGCCCATGCCCATTACAGCTGTGCCTGCGCCGGTCAAAATTGCTTTAATATCAGCAAAGTCAAGATTAATGAAGCCTGATTTAGTGATTAAGTCCGTAACACCTTGAACGGCCTGACGAAGGACCTCATCGACTTTTTTATAAGCGTCAACGATTTTCATTTTCGAGCCGTTATCAATTTGAAGCAATTTATCATTCTCGACGACTAAAAGGGCATCAACATTCTTTTTAAGAACTTCGATTCCCTCTTCAGCTGTGCGCATACGTTTAGCCATTTCAAAACCGAACGGCTTTGTAACAACACCGACGACTAAAACGCCCATGTCCCTCGCAGTTTCGGCTATTACAGGAGCAGCTCCTGTGCCTGTGCCGCCGCCCATGCCCGCCGTAACAAAAAGCATGTCCGCGCCTGCTATATATTCTTTAATTCTATCAATACTTTCTTTAGCTGCATTAGTCCCTACCGCAGGGTTAGCTCCCGCCCCGAGTCCGCGAGTTAAAGCCTCTCCTAAAATAATTTTATTGGGAGCAAGATTCTGATCTAATGCTCTTGCATCAGTGTTAGCAGCTACGAAATCAACGCCCTGAACGTTAGACTCGATAATGTGATTAAGCGCGTTTCCGCCGCCGCCTCCCACTCCGAAGACTACTATTTTTTCGTTCTGACGTACATTGCTATTCGTTAGCTTGAATAACTGATCTTGATTCACGATAAAACACTCCTCTCCTCCATGCAAAATTTTATTTTATTTTTGCGTCGTTGACAATACTTAATTAAATTTTAATTAAAATAATTTTCCGAATTTGTCTTTCAGATTTCTTAAAAATTCTCCGACATTTCTACGGTGTTCCTCTTCGTCATCGTAATAATCATCATCAGGCTCGTAATCGTCGTCTTCATCTTCGCGGCCATTATAGTAATTATCATCTTCGTCTTCATAATCATTTCCGCGTTCACGTTCACGATCCCGACGTTCTGCGCGATCTTTTTCTTGACGCGCTCTTTTTTCTGAATCTTTAGAAAGTCCCGGCAATAATTGATCCGATTCCATGAATAAATACGGGTCGTTTTCAGTCATAATTTGATATTTCAAAATTCCTGCCGCGCTTACATAAGAGGCATTATCGAGTCCCGGAGGCATTTTATAAACAGGCTCAATGACTTTTCTAACAGGCATTTGCAGAATATCCTCTAACATCATTTCGATGCCAGGAGTATCTGAAACACCGCCGGATAGAATTATTCCGCCCGGAAAATGCTGAGGAGTTGCTTCTGCTAAGGCGTTGCGGACATATTCGCCGAAAAGTTCTTCAACACGTGCGACGATAGCTTGAGTCGCTAAATCAGCGTCAATGCCTTCGCGGCGTAAATCTTCAGGCGGAGTCGTGAAAATTCTTTTTTTCAAATGTTCGGCTTCACCGTAAGGAATATGGAGCACTGTAGCTATATCGCTGCGAATATGATCTCCGCCGATTGGAATACTCATTACCCGATAAGCACGGCCGCCGCGATACAAAACTATTCCCGTTGTGCCGCCGCCTATACAAATTGAAATACAACCGGCTCGCATTTCTTCTTCATAAACCGCACCTAACGACGACGCTAAAGGTTTTAAGACAAGTCCTTTAACTTCAAGTCCTGAAGTCTGCACGCAGTTCACGACATTTTGAACATAAGTCATCGGCACAGCAACAGTCTGAAGCCACATATCTAATTGATTGCCGTTCATATTCAAAGGCTCGTCAATCGGTCTGCCGTCAAGTTCGTAATTCGTGGGGATCATGTGAAGTGAATACATATTGCTGCGAAGTGCTAAATTA
>JAFVEW010000233.1 GCA_017475805.1 Synergistaceae bacterium
GCTTCAGAGCTGGAGAAATTTATGACGTGTTGTAATTTTCTTCGTTCAGTTCCTTGAAAATCGGGGAACTGATTTTTCATTACTATATTTATTACGACAAAAATCGCGCTTCAATGCACACGCCATAACCGTTTGAGCGTTTAGTTAATTAAAATTTTTGAATCAAATTTTTTCTCATTCCTCCTTTGAAATTTTTTCATAAAGACTCGCGCGCTCATGATTTCCTCTCCTCTAATGTCCGTTGAAAAACTGTAAGCCTCGTAGCCTGTATCAGCTTTGAGAGCTTTCAATAATTCTTTTTATCACCCTATTCAAATAAAGACATCAGCGAGGCGTCAGACTACGAAATCGCGCCTTTCAAACGCTACAAGATCATCAAGACGTTCAAAGTCTAAACAACGTTTCTGAATGTCGTTTTTATAATCATCGAGAGAAAAATTTACGCTTCTCGCTTCTTCCCCCTCGATAAATGGGGGCGGACGAACTAAAAAAGCGAAATATGGACGCAAAAAGAAAGGCGCGCTGTTTGATATTTTCACCGTCAGAGCACCAACAGAACGTTCTCTCTCAAGCCTAACGAACCAAACAACAGAGTCTGCTTCAAAATCAAAAATAACGTTTGTCTTAAAATAAAAAAGTTTTCTTACTACCTTAGCCGCGTCAAAAGTAAAAGTCTTGCCAACAACAAAACTGAAATCCCTTTCTCTCTCAAAATCCCAAACAGAAAAACAATAAACCTTTATCCCCTTATAAAATTCTCCCTCACTTCTCCCCCTCATAATATAGGAAAAAGTAGTGCAAATCGCTCTTAAAAGCACTGGTGATAAGTGTTTAAGTGCTTCGTTTTTCTCTTTAATTTTTTTGTTTTTTTCCGCTCTATCGTAAAACCATTTTCTGCGAGAAATTCCTTCGTCTATCCAGGGCGCAAGACTCTCAATCGAAGGCTTTTTCGATTTTTTTTCTTTCTTGGGGAACGCTCGCAAGACTTCAAGATCAATCTGTTCTGTCGCTGTGATGCCTAATTGTTCGATAATAGTTTCAGTCTTCGCGTTATATAAAGGCTTGTCCTTGCTGATAAATCTTACTTTCAAGGAATTAAACAGCTTTAAGTTCGTTTCACTTTGGAACTTAACGCCGTTCTTGTCGATTAATTTTTGAGTTAATGCGTCAAATTCGTCAACGTTTTTGACTAATCTTGCTTGAATGGCAAAGTTCATCGCCCAGAATACGCTTAATTCACGATGTCCCTGCGGTATTTCGCCGTTATGATCCGCCCTAAGCTCCATTAATTTCACGATGTCAGCGAAACGTTGAGCGGCCTGTCCTGTAAATGAGCCTGTCCGTTTTTTCGGCTTGATTTTGAAGGACGCAAGATTTTTAAGTGTGCGTTCAGCCTTAGCCTTAGCTTTTTCTTCGGCCTTTTTCTTTTTATATTCCCTGACTTCGTCTTGAGAGAAACGCAAAATTTTTGATGCTAAATCGTCAAATTTATATCTCGCGTTTAATTTCAAGATTTCGGCTTTTTTATTCGTAAATTCAGCGATCGGCAACAACGCTGAAACTTCTTGATATTCGAGGTTGTCCTTCGCTCCCCAGTCAGCGAAATGATAATTAATTATTTCTTGAGTTCTCTGCCAGCGTGATAGAGCTTTGCCCGGCAAATAATCAAAATATTTCCAAGCAACGACTAATTTTCCGTCGAGCAACATTAAAGCATTCGGCATCGGGATTCCTAAGCCATTCCAATATTCAGAGCAGCGTTTCAAGACGGTTATTGTTTTTTCTTTGAGATTCGAGCCGCGAATCTTTTCAGCTGACAAAACGGCATAGTTGCAGTAAATTCTCTCAACGGTGTTTACGTCCGGCTGTTCAAAATTACTTATCGAACGACTTAAGACATGAGTTTTATCCTGACGCCTCAAAAAATCAGGAATTTCTGATTCTTTCACGAATTTTTCTTCGCCTGTCGTTTCGTTCTTAATTTTGAAATATGGCGAATCGCATAACGGCGGCGGAGTCGTTGCCGATTTTTTAGGCTTTGACACAAGAACAAGAGCTTCAACTTTCGCTTCTTTAACTGCGGGCTCGGCGACTTTGGGCTTCTCTGTCGTCTTGAACTCCACGTAAATTTCTTGAGAGTCATCATAGCCGGATAAATCAAAAATTTTTTTCGCAAAATCTTCAAAGGAGTAGCGTTCAGGATTTGAATAAACAACTCTAACGTCCCTGTCTTTAGTTTCGGGCTTGCAATTTTTCGTTCCCGGAACTCTTAAAACTCGCGCCGCGTCTTTTGCCTGAGCGTCTGCGCCTAAATCTTTGAAAATCAGCCAAAGTTTTCTCTGAAGCATAGTCCAGCGGTTTAATTTTTCCCGCGTGATTGCTTTTCTATAGAGCCATTTAACGTGAAGCCCGTTGCCGCTGAAAACGATAATGCTCGGCATCGGAATTTCTTTCTCGCGGCAATATTCGATTATTAAATTCGACCATTCTTCGGGCGTTAAATCTTTTTGTTCCGTCGCAAATTTTCCGTCAATATCAAGGAAGCTGAGACTAAGTGAAGCAACATTGTCGACAGCTCTGCTACGGTGATCCATAAATTTCGCCTGCGAAACGTAAATATTTTTGCTGTCAAAATCTGACTCGAAGTAGAGATCGACCAATTTTCTCTCTAAATTTCTCGATTGAACGAAAAACTGCTTCCATGCTCCGTTTTTATTATTCTTGAAACATACGCAAACATAATGAGCGCTTGCTCTATGAATTTGCAAAACGTCTTGTTGAATCTGATTTAAGAACTCTCTATGTTTTTTTGTTTTCAGAGAATCGGCTTCGATTTCTTCTGATGTTGTTATTATTTCCGCCTTTATGCCGATTTCTTCAAGTTCTTCTAAAAAATCTAAAATTTTTGTCGTATTCGTGATATAATCTCCTCGATATAATCTTATTTAATCTTTTTAGATATCCGTTATTTTATCATAAATAACGGGAAAATTTTTTTATTTAAGAAGGTATTTTCATTTACATGACTTGTCAATGAAAATTTTTCTTCAACTCTATTCCAGAAATTCAAAAATTCTTCGTTGTCTTTTTGAAATTCTTTTAACTTAGCTTGAAGGTCTGGACGCTTGATTGGCTTGTAGCGTTTAAGCCTGTCGCAAACGTATTCAAGACCTTTTTTAATTTCTTCGACTGTCGTTTTTTCTGCGATATGAAAAACTCTAACGGGTGCGTTCGCGTGAGTGTTAAACGTTCCCGGCACTCGCAACAATGTCAGCGCGTGTTTTTTCTGAGGATTCGCGCCGAGATATTCAAAGTCCTTATATAACAAGTCTTGAATATCGTTCCAGTCGAGATTGAAAGCAAATTCGTTAAAGACAATCCGCCCTCTGTTATTCTCGTAAGAATTTCGACCTTTCTTATACGGCACTTTTAACGGCCACACTACAGCTAATTCTTCATGGTCGCCCCAAATTAAAGGCTCAGATAAACCGCGCTGATGACAATGTTCAAGAACAAGCTCGGCCATCTGTTCACCCGATAAATTAAAATCAAGATTAAGATTTTCAGCTTCGACAGCCTCGTACAAATCAAGAATTAAGAAATGACAAGGCATATACGAAATCCATTTTTCGCGCAAAACGGGCTTGTCGTCATCGTCTGTAATGCGCTTTGAAACTTCTGCGGCTGAAATCCAGTAATCTTTATCGGCGTCAATGGCATTCTTTACTTTTTCAAAATATAAGTCGTTCGTTTCTAACCAGTAAAAATTATTTTTTTTCTCATTCCTTCCCCTTTTACCGATTATTTTTTCCTTGAAGTACACATACCTTGCGATGCTGTCGTGCCATTCATGAATTTTTTTTAGTTCGTCGACTGTGATATAATCACCATCAATTAATTTATACATTTGCTTCCGTTATTCTATCACAGGTAGCGGAGAATTTTTTTTATTAAGGGAAGCGTCTTCAAATTGACAACGTGAAATTGAATCAGAATTTTTCGGTTCTTCGTTCTGATTTTTTTGTTCATATTCAAAATCATCAAATGTTGCCAATTTTTTACGCCTCCCTTCTAAGTTAATTTTTTTTTCCTTAGTTAGGTCTGGCAGGGGCAATATTTACAAAATAATTTGATTTATTCTTTGACCTGTGTTAGTAAAAATGCTAAAATAATTGCGTTAAAAATGTTAACGCAATATAAAAGCATAACTCGTTTTTACGGACGAGTACGAATCAAAAAATAAAGACAATAATTCGCTTGTATTGCGCCCCGCCTTAGTGCCCAAAACTAAGGCGATGTTGTTTTTTAAGGACAATTTTACTGTTCCGCGATTAAAACTACTGAACATTTTTACTGTCCTCGTTTTCTTCGTTTTCCGCTGTGGGATGCAGTAACTCAGTTTCAGTTACACCGAAAATTTCCGCCAACTCTATCAGACCATCAACAGTCGGCTTAATTTCTCCTTTTTCCCAACGTGATACGGTGGATTTATCAGCACCTACAATGCTACCTAAACCAGCCATCGTAAGATTCATTCTCTTACGATTAAGTCTAATTCCATCTTTAAGTGTAAGTACCAAAATTTTCCACCTGCCTTATTAAAAAATAAATTTTTTCTATGAGTTATTATAGCTTATTGTTTCCGAAAACTCAACTGAACAAAAATTGATTTTCACAACATTTGATACATGAAAATACATTCGCTATCGTAACGAGGCTTCAATCTTCTGTGAAGTTCGTCCTCGTGTTCAGCAGGAAGCCTCATGAAGCCATATCTGCCATACTGTCTTATAAGCCCCTCGAAAGGCAAGGCAAAAATATATAAAACTTCAACCCCTACACGGTCAGAAACATCCCTAACTATGGGTAGAATAAAATCATTGAAAATTAAAAGCCCTAAACCTTTTGCATTCGGATTTTTATCGAGATAGTCTTTATTGACGGCAAAATTTGCAAGTTCTATTCCGGGCAAAGTGTCAAAATTTGCTATTTCATTTTCATTGCTTTCGTTAAATGAAATTAGTCCGGCTTTTAATGAAAAATACCCCGTAAGTTCTGAAGAATTGTTAGCCCTGACTAAATACGTGCGCATCCGCTTATGGGCTTCATCTTCAAATGCAAAATTTTTTATGTAGTTCAAAAGTCCTGAGCCTCGAACATCTTTAATGGAAAAATTTTCTATATCGTGAGCATCATTTACGGAAGCTCCAAGATGTTCGCAGTAAAACGCGCTATTTCTGAGCAAAGGCATTTTTTTGTTCCCGGGCTTTCATTATTCTTTCCATTATTCGCGCACTTTCAGCTCTAAGTTCAGTATGGTCTGCCGGAGGAGTGTTGCGTATTTGTTCAAATTCCTCACGAGTAAAACTCGTTGTGCTGCGCCGTCCGTATCTGCGGCTGTCAATTACGCTCATTTTTTTACCTCAAAATTATATTTTTGATTTTTGAAAATTATACATGAATTTACGCCGCCTTTTGTTCAATGACATCGCTTTTTTCCGGCGCGTCAATTTTCGAGCGTTCAGAAAAAATCTTGTCGAGGAAATATAAAATCTGTTTGCCGTAAATCGGTGGAAATCCTGCCGAAAAAATTAACATGTCGCCCGGCTCTACAATATTTTGATTTACGTCCTTAACAGGTCCGGGAAGTCTCATAATTTCATCTGGCGTTAAGACAGCCCGCTGAACTTCCTGCTGGGATTTAGTTACGCTCTTTTTTGCGAAAATTCCAGTTCCGCCCTGAAACGAAATACTTTCCTGCTCTTTGATTACCGTTGTTACGCCTAATCGGTCTGAAAGATATTTTGCCGTATCGACCTTGTTCGGCGCATAAGCTATTGTTACATGACAGTTTGAAGTTATCGATTCGTCCTTTCCATAAGCCGCGTCAAGTTGTGCTTTATCCTGACAGATTAAATAAGCCTTAATGTTCCAGCCTCCGAAATAAGCTATTGCTTGTTCAAAAATTCCTAACTTTCCTAACGCCGGGAACTCGTCAAGCAACAATAAAAGCCTATGTTTATAAGGGGCTTTCATCTGTCCGCCCTTAAATTCCATTTCAGGCATTAGAATAAAAATTAACTGAGAAATGAAAAGTCGGACTAATGGCTTCAATCGCTGAATATTTGTCGGATTCAAAACGAGATACAGCGACACGGGCGAATCGTTGTCCATAATATCTTGAATACGAAAATCGCTCATTGACGTATTTCTCGCAACGACAGGGTCAGTGTAGAGTCCTAATTTAGCTACAGCTGTCGATAAAACTGACGAGGCTTCCTCTTCAGCGCGATTCAACATTTCATTAGCTACTTGTTCAACGACAGGATGACAGGGACTTTCGCGAACTTTACCAGTAGGGTCGTAAAAAATATCGCCATCTCGTTTATGTTCGTACTGTTTCCATGAATTAGCCATGTCTTCGTAGCCGTTGCCTGTGAGTTCGTGCAGGACTTCGGATAAATTTCCTGTCCGGCCTTCGTTCCGCGCCTTATAAGTTACATGAGTTATTGCGCCTATCAGCAAAGACCGCGCTGTCTGCTCCCAATGTCCTTCTACGCCTTTGCCGTCAGGGTCAACTAACAGGGTCGCAACATTCATAACATCGCCCGTTTCGTAAACCGTTCCGATTCTGATTTCAGCGAGCGGATTATATCGTGCGCTTCTGCCTTCTATTGCGTCAGTCGGGTCCCAACGTAAAACCTTATGGCCATTTTGATGTCTCCAGCCCGAAGTCAAAGCCCAATTTTCTGATTTTATGTCGAGAACTACCACCGAATGTTCCCAAGATAAAAGCGTTGGAATTACTAAGCCTACTCCTTTTCCTGAACGTGTCGGAGCAAAGGCTATTACGTGTTCTTTTCCGTTATGCCGAAGATAATACTGTTGACCGTCTTTCGGATTTATCCAGCCGCCGACATAAACGCCTTTGCCTTTTTCACCTTTTGGTGGCAAAAGTCCAGCTTCACGGATTTCATCAAGTTCGGCATACTGAGCCGACCCGTAAAGATTCGCCGCGTCCTGTTTTACGTTGCGGTTTCGGATAGTTACAGCGATTAACGAAACTCCCATAAACGCACAACCGCCCATAACGATTAAAGTTTCCGTAAAGTCTTTCATGTCGCGGTGAGTTTTCTTCCATAATTTTAGCCACTCTAAAATTTCTATTGGCGAATAAATTTTTATTCCGGCGTAGCTAAAAATTTCATTAGGGAGCCTGTTTTGACCTACGTTCCAAGCAAAATATTGAGTACCTGCAAAAAACGAAAGAAAAATTAAAATCAGCCCTATAACCGCAGGAGCTTTTGAAATTTTTTGTTTTGAGGCTTTTCTGAATGAATAATTGCCTTTTATTGTCGTCTTCATTTTTATCTATCCTCCTGCTGACTGCGACTTCGGCTGTGGCACTGTTCGCGTTCAATGGCTTTCACAGCTTGAGCTTTTTCCTGACCTGTCGGCCATCTTAAATCCAATTTTTCACCGACTTGTCCGACAGCAGGAGCTTTGAGTTCAAGACGTTTTAATTCATAAATAAAAAGGCTTCGGCCCTTGATTAGAGTCAGAGTTTCTTTTGTTCGTGAAATAATTTCCGCGCCTTTAAGATTCTGGAATTGTCCAGCTCGGACGATTTTATTTTTCGTGATTTCCCCTCAGATAATCCGGTCTGCTTCAAATTTCATCGCCTTAGCATATGAATTGTATTTTTCCTTTCAGAAGTTGTTAACTAAGGTTTTAACAACTTCATATGAAAATAGCAACTGGATTTTTGCCACTTTCTACGGTACAATGTGTCAATAAACTTGTTATACCTTGACAAAAATAACAAGGTACAATAAAATATTTTATAAATATTCCGCCGCCGTTAATGTGTTTGCACGACGAAAAATTACAGACATATTATAGACGGGATATATTTTTTTTGTCAATATTTACATTTATCGTAAAAAAATCTCAATTTTATTACTACATTTATTACTACAAAATCTTAAAATTTTTCGTTATTCATGCCGATTTTTATTTTCTTTTGCCTGAGATTTTA
>JAFVEW010000234.1 GCA_017475805.1 Synergistaceae bacterium
CATACTAAAAACATATCTATGATAATTCCTACTAATGAGACGCCGACTTTTTGAAGATTCTCAAGAGTAAATTGTGTGAAGCTGTGATCCGTCGAGAAAAAGAAAAGAGCATAACCTAGCATAATAGCAGCTGCGATAATTCCGCCGCCAAATCCAAATAACGCAGAAGTTAATATAAGTCCTGCTATCAAAATCATATTAGGATTTGGAATTTTGAAGTGATATACAAAAAGAATTAATGCGAACATTACCGCCGCCGTTATCAGAATTTTTTTAGGTAAGCTGACCTGTCTTTGCATCAGCGTAGGTTTTCCTGATTTTTTCACAATAAAATGTGCAACCCTTATATTTTCAGCTACGGTGAGAGATTGCGCTATTCTCCTCTCTTTTTATAATAACAAATTAATAGAAGGCGGAAAACGTAATTTCCTACCTTCTTATCTTTTCGTTAATATTATATCGAGAAATTAATTTTTTTCAGCGAAATTGAAATATTTTTTTGCGTTGTTGTAGCTGATGTCCCTAACGATTGATTTAAGAGTTTCAATATCGTCAGGATAGAGTCCTTCTTCGACCCACTCGCCAAGAATCCTGCATAAAATTCTTCTGAATAATTCATGGCGCGGATAGCTCAAGAAGCTGCGGCTGTCTGTCAACATTCCGACAAAGCCTGCGAGATAGCCGAGACTTGCGAGAGTTTTCATTTGATTAGTCATTCCGTCAAGATGATCTTCAAACCACCAAGCCGAACCGTGCTGAATTTTCGATACTGCCTCGTCGCTTTGGAAACAGCCCGCTATAGTATCGATCGCGGAATTGTCGTTGCCGTTCAAACTGTAAAGAATTGTCTTAGGAAGCTCATTAGTTTTTTGAAGTTCGCCTAAGAAAGCTGCAGTTTGTGCTGAAGGCGCACTGTTGTCAACGCAGTCGAAGCCTGTATCAGGGCCTAACTTGTCAAACATCGGAGGATTATTATCGCGTCGGCAGCCGTAATGTAACTGCATAACCCAGTTGCGGGCGTGATATTCTTTTGCGACGAAAATCATGAACGCCATTTTGAATTTTAATTCTGAATCTTTGCAAGGAACTTTTCCGGCTAAACGGTCAGCGAAAATTTTTTCAATTTCTTCTTCAGCCGCCGGAGCGTACATTACAAAATCAAGAGCGTGATCGCTGAGTTTGCATCCGTGTTTTTCAAAATAATCCATGCGGATTTTCAAGGCTTCTTTCAACTTTGCGAACGAGTCAATTTTTACGCCGGAAACTTCTGAAAGTTTTGCGATATATTCAGGCCAAGTCGGCTTTTCAATGTTCATAGCTTTGTCAGGACGCCAAGCCGGAAGCACTGCAGTTTTGAAAGTTTTATCGGCGGCTAATTTTTCATGCCATTCAAGAGTATCTATCGGATCGTCAGTCGTGCAGATTGTCTCGACGTTGCTCATTTTGATTAAGTCGCGGACACCGAAATTTTTTTGATGAAGTTTTTCGTTCGCGAGTTTCCAAACTTCTTCGGCTGTTTTCTCGTTCAAAACTCCTTCGTAACCAAAGAAACGGCGAAGTTCAAGATGACTCCAGTGATATAACGGGTTGCCGATGCCGCGTCCGATGACTTTTGCCCAAGCTAAAAATTTATCGTGGTCGCTTGCGTCGCCGGTGATGAATTTCTCAGAGACTCCTGCGCAGCGCATTAAACGCCATTTATAATGATCTCCGCCGAGCCATACTTGGGTGATGCTGTCGTAGTGTCTATCTTCAAAGATTTCGCGCGGATTAATGTGGCAGTGATAGTCGATTATCGGGCAGTCCTTAGCGGCCTCATGAAAAAGTTTCTTGGCCGTCTCTGTGTTCAACAAAAAATCTTTGTCCATAAAAGGTTTCATGTTAAAAAATCCTTTCTTCTTAAAAAATTTTAATCTAGTGTTTGGAATTAATTAATAATATCGCGAAATTTCGCCTGTTGTCAATTTTTTACAAACTAAAAAAATCCCCAAAGCCGAAGCTAAGGGGATAAAAAATTTTACATATACATTTCGACTTCAAACGGAACTTTAACCGCGCCGGAAAATTTCTCGAGCAAACCCTCCAATTCAGGACTTGTTGAAGAGATTGCGTGCTTCGGACACCTGTTTATACAGCCCCAGCAGCCGATACATTTATCGAGGTCAAAGGTTTTATTCTCGATGTCAATCGCGCCGACAGGGCAATGACGGACACAAGTTTTACATTTTATGCAAGCGTCTGAGATTGTTTTTTCTCTAAACGGGAAAACATGATGCCCGCCGCTTTCGACAGAACGGTATGAAGCAACTTTATCAGCGTCGTCATCTGAAGCGGTGAGCTTGTCATGCAGAACATAATCGCCGCTTGAGACTTTTTCGTAAACTTTACGGCCAAATTCCTGCATTAATTTTTCATCTTCAGCGTTAGGTCTTCCTTCATTGCCTAAAGAAGCAGCGAGAGAATGCGCTGTCGGGAAAGCTCCTAAAGCAACAACCTTAAAGCCCTGTTTTTCAGCATAAGATCTAATTTCGTCGAGAACTATTACTTTCATATACTGAGTGTTAGAGAAAGTTACAACATCAACAAAAGGCGCACCGTTCCCGTGAAGACAGCCAAAAATTTCATCGAATTTCGTCAAAACTAAACTTGCTGTCATCGTGCAGAAGAATACTAAATCGCTGCTGTCGAAATTATATTCTTTCTGACGGCTCTCAGGCGTTAGTAAGTCGTGAGTTTCAACGGGAATATTTATTGCCGAAGCAATTTTTTTGAGAACTTTCTCGCTTGTGCCGCTAGGACTGAAATAAACTAAATGAACTTTTTTAATTTCGTTCGCCATTTTTAATTTTTCCCCTCATAAAAAATTAGAAAAAATTGTAAAATTATTTCGCCGTTAGGACAAGAACTCAGTTTTTTAATACCATAAGGAAAAAATTTTTGATTCCCTGTATAATCAATTTATTCAAAATTTTTAAGAAGGTGTTTTAATGGCGAAAAAAATTCTGGCATTTATTCTTTCTGCTCTGTTTGTTGCCGTCTTGACGGTTAATTTCGTTTCTGCCGAAGAAGCTGAAGAACCGCTGCTGAAATGGACGGAAGACAAGACCAACAGAGTTTTTCCCGTTTATGTTGGCCTCATGGAAGCGTTAGAGAACTTCGGCGATGATGTTCTCAAAAATACAAAGCCAATCATAGAAACAAAATTGACGGAAGAAGAACGCAACCCGTATCTTGCTGTTGAGCAGCTTTATAATCGGATTTGCATTAAAGACAAAAAAACTTTTGTTCTAGGCAGTGCAGGAAAAGATAAAATTTTTGAAACTGGATTAATAACGACATTCGATCCAGACGCAATTAATTTTGAGAGGCTCAAAATCGGAGAAAATATAAGCGTACTCGGTAGTCTTTTAGATACATCTTTCGATAAAGATTATTCGGGCATGGTTTCCGTCAGACCGCCGGTTACGGATCCGCGATATGTTTATGTTTTATGCGATGACGGAATAATAACGGGTTTTTCTTATGAACGTGAAGGCAGATTTGATTCAGAGGCAGCCCGCAAGCGTTTTGAATTTGAAATTGAACGTGCAGGGTATTCATCATATTAAATATGGAGGAACATTTAATCATGAAAAAAATTTTTGCGTTAATTACTCTCTCTGCAGTATTGTTTGCTGAAGCTGTACCCGTCTTTGCCAAGTCAGATTTTGAAGATTTAGCGATAGGGGTTCTCGGCACGGTAATCAATGAGGCTGTCAAATCGGGAACAACGAAAAACAAAACTTCAACAAAAAAAGATTCTTCAAAATCAACTCCAACTGCAACCACCTCCACAACAACAGACGAAAATAAATCCAATTCAGAACCTACAACATTCACAGAAAAACAGGACGCCGCACTATCATCTATTGGATTGGCAATTGAATCTGATTTACAAGAACTCGGAAATAATATCTTAGCCTACAACAAACCCACAAAAGAATTTAAGCTGACAAAAGAAGAACGATTAACTCCCGACCTTGATGATTATGAAAACGAAGTACGTTCTACACCATCGCCTATAATGTACAGCAGGGTTTGTGTTAAAGGCAAAACGATTGTGTTAGGTAGCGCAAAGAAAGATAAAAAATTTACAGCCGACTTTATCATCACGGGCGAGCCTGATTTCCCTCCTCAAGGTTCTCGAAGCGATGTAGGAGGAAATGCTAAGACTGCTCCGAGAATTTACGTTGGACAAAATGTCAATGTTCTTGAAAATTATGTCGGAATGTCCATAGAGAACATCGCAAAAATTCAGAAAAGCGAAACAGGAACAATTATTGTTTCCTCTGAGAGTTTTATTTTTTCTAAATTGGCATACAAAGACGGCAAGGTCGCAGGATTACATTATCACACTGGATACAATTTGAACTCTTCTAAGGCTTGGGATTTTGTTAAACAAAAAGCAAAAGAACTTGGCTTGACTTTTGCGGACGAACTTTATTAAAAAATTTTCGGCGTTTCTCAAACTCAATGAAAAACAAAAATTCCCTTGCGAGTTTTCAAGACACAGGGGAATTTTTTTGTAAAAATATGGTGTTAAAAAATAAAATTTAACTTTTATTCGCTCAACGCAATGACTTTGCCGCCAGCCGCGAAATAAAAAACTCCGCCCGAATAAGCAGGATTAGTATTTATTCCGTCCGTTTCAAACGTGTCAATTAATCTTCCCGTCCTTGCGTTCAGCTCATAGACGTTGCCGCCCTCAGAACACGCGAAAACTTTTCCGCTTGCAATAACAGGTTTTGAGCTTACGCTTCCGTTTTGGCAGTCAAAATTCCAAATGATATTGCCATTGTTTTCATCGAGAACAACAACTAAGCCGCGTCCAGTTCCAACAGCGATAAGACCGCCTGAAATTGCAGGAGAAGTTGTAACAGGGTCTTTAACGTTAGTGCTCCATAAAGGAATGACGGATTTAACCTGCACAGCCTGAACAGAGCCGTCCCATGATGAGAAATAAACATTGCCGTTATTAACTGCGGGAGTGTTGACAGCTCCGCCTGCGCCGCCGCCATTTACTCTTTCGCCTGTTTTAGCATCGATAATATTAAGAACTCCGTCGTATTCGCCTAAGAATATTAATCCGTCTGAATAAGCTGGTGCTGTCCTCAAGCCTTGATCGCCGCCCTGATAAGTCCAAACTCTGCGGCCTGTTTCAACGTCGAGAGCGTGGAGTTTCGCGTCGTCTTTGACAACAAAAAATAATCCGTCGCCAGCGGTCGTTCCGTCATTGACAGCCTCATTGCGATTTTCTCTTGGTTTGTAGTCCCATATTAAAGAGCCGTCATAAAGATTTAAACACGTGATAGTTCCGTCAGACGAGACGAATAAAACTTTGCTTTCTTTATCATCAAGAATTGCAGGCGTTCCGATGATAGAGCCTCCGGCATTGTAAGACCATATTACAGAGCCTGAATTTTTGTTGACGGCGTAGCAAAATCCGATAGAGTCCCCGAAGTATAAATTATTCTCGTGAACGGTGATATTGCTTGTAACAGGGGCGTCAAATTGCCAACGGACTCCGTTAAAAGCAAAAGCCGGTGTTGCGAACGAAATTATTAAAGCAAAAACAAAAATTATTTTTTTCATAGAAAAATTCACCTCCGTAAATTTAATAAAGAAAAAGAGTCAGGATTCTTTAACTTCCTAACTCCTACTTCCTAAATTCTTAATTATTCCAAGATTGCGCCTTTATCAGCAGAGCTGACTAATTTTGCATAACGCGCTAAATAACCTGTTTTAATTTTAGGCTCGTTAGGTGTCCAGCCTTCGCGGCGTTTAGCTAATTCTTCATCAGAAACTTTCAGCTCGATTTTATAATTATTAATATCGATGCTGATAATGTCGCCTTCTTGAACAAGCCCGATATTGCCGCCTGAAGCAGCTTCCGGTGAAACATGCCCGATACTTGCGCCCCTCGTTGCGCCTGAAAATCTTCCGTCAGTGATTAAAGCTACGCTCGTATCAAGTCCCATTCCGCAAATCGCACTCGTGGGATTTAACATTTCACGCATACCGGGACCGCCTTTGGGACCTTCGTAACGAATCACCACGACATCGCCGGGATTAATTTTTCCTGCGTAAATTTCTTTGATAGCGTCGTCTTCAGAGTCAAAAACTCTTGCCGGGCCTTCGTGCTTCATCATTTCTTTAGCGACTGCTGAACGTTTAACGACGCAGCCGTCAGGAGCTAAGTTGCCTTTTAAGACAGCTATTCCGCCGTTAGCTGAATAAGGATTATCAATCGGGCGAATAACGTCATGATTAAGATTTTCAACTTCTGCGATATTTTCGGCGACTGTCTTTCCTGTTGCGGTGATTAAAGACGTGTCGATTAAATTTTTGCTTGCAAGCTCTTTCATTACAGCATAAACTCCGCCCGCTCGGTCTAAATCTTCCATGAAAGTATCACCGGCCGGAGCTAAATGGCAAAGATTCGGAGTCCTTTCGCTGATTGCATTAGCGTGGCTGAAGTCAATCGTTATTCCTGCTTCGTGAGCTATAGCGGGCAAGTGCAACATCGTATTAGTCGAACAACCTAAGGCCATATCTACGGCTTCGGCATTATCGAATGCTTTTTGAGTCATGATGTCGCGAGGACGAATATTTTTTTCGACAAGCTCCATGATTTTCATGCCTGTTAATTTAGCGAGTCTAATTCTCGCCGAGTAAGGAGCGGGAATTGTTCCGTTGCCGCGCAAAGACATTCCGATAGCTTCGGTCAAGCAGTTCATGGAGTTCGCCGTATACATTCCAGAACATGAGCCGCAGGAAGGGCAGGCGTTTTCTGTATAGTCATCGACTCCGGCTTCGTCAAGTTTGCCTGCGTGATAAGCTCCGACAGCTTCAAACATGTGGCTTAAACAAGTTCTACGGCCGTCTTTAAGATGTCCAGCAAGCATTGGCCCGCCTGCGCAGAAAATAGTCGGGATATTGACGCGAGCAGCAGCCATTAAAAGTCCGGGAACGTTTTTATCGCAGTTCGGAATCATTACTAAGCCGTCGAACTGATGAGCTATAGCCATTGCTTCAGTTGAGTCAGCAACTAAATCACGCGACACTAAAGAATATTTCATTCCTACATGTCCCATAGCTATGCCGTCGCAGACAGCTATAGCCGGAATAATTATAGGCGTACCTCCAGCAGCGTAAACTCCTTCTTTGACGGCCTGAGCGATTTTATCCAAGTGCATATGGCCGGGTATAACTTCGCTGAAAGAACTAACGACTCCGATAATGGGTCTGCTAATTTCTTCTTTCGTGAGGCCAAGAGCATAGAGCAGACTAACGTTAGGAGTTCTATCTACTCCGGCTTTGATGTTGTTACTTCGATACGTCGTCAAGGCCGCCTCCGTCCTTCCAGAGCATCTGCTCACGGAGCTGTTTTCCGATAACTTCCATCGGGTGCTTGGCTAATAAATCGCGTTTTGAGTTAAAGAATGTTCTGCCGTTTTTATTTTCAGCGATCCAACGGCCTGCAAAAGTTCCGTCCTGAATGTCGCTCAAAACTTTTCTCATGTTTGCTTTGATTTCTTCGTGAGGAAGAACGCGAGGCCCTGAAACATACTCGCCGAACTCTGCAGTGTCAGAGATTGAATAGTTCATTGCTGCAACGCCGCCGCGATTGACAAGGTCGATGATTAATTTCATTTCGTGAATACACTCGAAATAAGCGTTGACAGGATCGTAGCCAGCTTCGCAAAGAACTTCAAAGCCGCACTGCATTAAATCGACAACTCCGCCGCAAAGAACTGTCTGTTCGCCGAATAAATCTGTTTCAGTTTCCTGCTGCATTGTTGTTTCAAGGACGCCTGCACGAGCTCCGCCGATTCCTGCGATATAAGCAAGAGCTATATCAAGACATTTTCCAGAAGCGTCCTGTTCTACCGCTACAAGGCACGGAACGCCTTTGCCCGCAACATACTGACTTCTAACCGTGTGGCCGGGACCTTTAGGAGCAGCCATGAAAACATCAACGCCCTTAGGAGCAACGATTTGTTTGTAACGAATATTGAAACCATGAGCGAAGGCTATTGCTTTTCCTTCAGTTAAGTAAGGCGCGATTTCATTGCGGTATAAATCAGCCTGTTTTTCGTCGTTGATTAAAATCATGATAATATCAGCGGCTTTTGTGCATTCACTGACAGTCATAACTTTGAAGCCGTCTGCCTCAGCGATAGGCCAAGACTTTCCGCCTTTGTAAAGTCCGACGATGACATCGCAGCCTGAGTCTCTTAAGTTAAGAGCGTGAGCATGTCCTTGTGAGCCGTAGCCGATAATAGCGATTTTTTTGCCTGTAAGTTTTCCGAGGTCGCAATCTTTTTCATAATATACACGTGCCATGAAAAATTTTTCTCCTTTATTGAAAAATAAAATTCTAAATATTTTAGCAGACATATATAAAAAAAGCGGTGTGATTATCTCATGCATATATACATAACTGAAACAAAAAATAAGTAACCGCTAACAAATCTCCTGCTCCTCCAGGACTTATATTTTCTAAAATTAAATCGCTGTCGAATTTATAAATCTCTTGGAAATTTAGTTTATTGTTCAAAATTAAGTCTGCGGCACGCTTTCTAACTTGTTCGGCAGTTTGAAAATCTTTACGCGAAATTATATTAGTATCATTTGCTTCGGCCATTATGTGAATTAAAGTGAAAGCTAAGGCATCATTGATATTAAAATTTTTTGATAAATATTTTTTTAACGCTGGCAAAGCAACATTAATTACAACAGGATAACCTGCTTCAGCTTCGCCGCGAATACCAGTTATTCCATGCTCAATAAAAACTCGTTCGCCTTTTGTTAAAAATTTTTTATCTTTTTCATGAACTCCTGCAAAGTCTTTTTCACAAATTCCTGCGCAAATTTTTGATGCTAAATTCGTAACATTTTCAGGCGTCAAAGAAATTTTATTTTTTGCAAGATAACCTGCCGCCGCGCTTAATAAGCCTAATGAAAAAATTTCGCCCTTGTGAGTGTTAATTCCGTCCGTAGCTTTGAACATCTTTTTTTCAGCTTCGATGCCGATTTTACGAATTATCGGAAAAAGATTTTTTATTTTATTTTTATCATCAATTTCTTCAAAATTTTCTCCGGCTCTCGAAAAATCTTCAAAAGAAGAACGCAAGGCTGCGGCACTCTTTATAAAAGTAAAGAAGCCCATATCTCTATGAGCTCCTGAATTATTTCTGTCAACAAGGCCGGGCTTAGGGGTTACTGACACCTCGATTAGCATTGCTTCAAGTGCCAAAGTTCCAACACAGTTAGAAGTAGGAAGTTTTTTTTCTGTTCCTAACTCCTCACTCCTAATTCCTACTTGCTTTTTAGTCTCCCCAGTCATCGTCGTCATCGTACATTTGACTGTCGTCGTCTTTAATGTCAAGCTCGTGGCCTCTGATTTTGTTCCACCAGATTTTAACGCGCCAAACGAGTTTATAAGCCGCCGGTATTGACAACATTGCGAGCATACCTCCGGCGATTAAGCCTCCGATTGCAACGACAGCGATGGGTCTTTTCATTTCTGAGCCTCGTCCTGTCGAAAGCAAAGGCAAAAGCGAAACAACAGACGTAACGACCGCCATTAAAAGCGACTTAAATCTTACGTGGCAGGCTTCTTCAACGGCCTTATACGGGTGAGTTCCTTTAATTCTCAAAACTTCTGCATAATCGACAACGACAATAGCGTTATTAACGACCATTCCGACTAACATAATCATGCCGATTAATGCGAAAATCGAAATATTAACATCCGAAATTAACATCGCCGGAACAACACCGATAGCTGCCATTGGAATTGTCGCAAGAATTACTGCACTGTAAACCCAACTCTCAAGAATTGCAGCAACAACAAGATATGTAACAACGATTGCAATAACTAAAGTTCTTATAAGCTCCGTGAAGTTCTCGGCCATGTCTTCCTGTTCACCGCCGAAATTAATCGAGACGACTTCGGGAATTTCCATTGAATTTACTAATTCTCTCATTCGGGCGTTGCCTTCGCCTGACGTTATATAACGGACGTTGCCTGTAACAACAACAGCGCGCTGACGTTCAACTCTCCGAATTTCTGTAGGTCCGTCGCTCCACGCTATATCGGCCATTTCATCAAGAGGCACAAGACCGTAACCTGTCATTATAGGAAGTTCGTGAGCTGTGAAAATATCGCTGGCTTTCTCTCGGCTAATTCGGGCTTTAATGTCATATTCGTAACCGCCTTGACGGAATTTTCCTGCGTCGCGCCCGATTAAATAGCCTCTGACAACGCTCGCCAAGTCCGAAATATTTAATCCTAAAGGAGCTAATCTCCAACGAATAGGCTTAACTTGTAATTCAGGCTTGCCCATTTCCATTTCTGTTTTCAAGTCTCGAACGCCGGGAACGTTGCGGCCTCTAGCGCGGATTTCTTCGGCAAAATTATAGAGAACATCTAAATCTTCGCCCTTAACTTGAATTTCTATAGGATTGCCGAAACCTGAACGAGTAGCAGCTATAGCAATTTGGACGCCAGGCAATTCGTTAAGCCACGGACGAATTTTATCCGCTAAATCCTGAGTTGAAGGTCTATTTGGGTCATCGTTAAGATATAAAGCTATTTGAGCCTCGCTGATTGACTGACTTCTCATTGAGCTTGCAACTGTTGAAACAACGTGATTAATATATTTTCTGTCTGGTAAAGTGTTAATGTAATCTTCGACTTGATAGACTAAATCCGCTGTTTTATGAATAGACGAGTTATTATCAAGCGTTAGAGTTATTCTGACTGTTCCGTCGTCTGTCGTAGGAGTAAACTCTGTGCCGATAAAGCCGCCTAATTTCATTGAGCCGTAAGTCGCAAGCAAAGTAAATACAATCGTCAAAAACGGGAATTTCATCGCAGTATGAAGAATTATATAGAACATATCGCGGAAACCGTTAAAAATCCAGTTCCACCAACCCGTTAAAATCTTGCCGATTAAAGGCAACTCGCCTGAATCATTTTGCTTTTTCTTCATTCTTGCAGCTAAGCACGGAGTAACCGCCATCGTAACCCAAAGCGAGAAAACTGTAGCGTAAACAATCGTAACGGCGTAAGGCTTCAAAAATTGTCCCGCTATAGTCGACATCAAAGCAACAGGCATGAAAACTCCCAAGTTCGTTAAAACGCCCGCAAGGACTGACATAGAAATTTCAACAGTTCCCTCTTCTGCAGCTTCAAATGCTTCGTAGCCATTATCACGAAATCTATAAATATTTTGAATGATTAAAATCGCGTTCATTACGAGAGTTCCCATCGAAAGGGCAAGGCCAAGAGTACTCATTAAGTTAAGAGTATAGCCGTGAATTTGCAACGGTACGAATGTCGCCGCAAAAGCAACAGGCATCGAAACAGCAACAATAAAAGTAGCTCCGAAACGGCCTAAGAATAAATAAATTACAAGAGCCGTGAGAACAATTCCTATAGCTGTGTCGCGAATGATATTCTTAACGGCACTCTCAACAAAACTTGTGTCATCATAAGTATATTCATAAGTGAAATCAGGATAATCGCGCATTGTTCGGGTCATTAAACGCTTTATTAATCTTCCCGCTTCAACGACGTCTGCATTAGAACGCGGACTAATTCGTAACTGAACGACTGGCTTTCCGTCTGCACGAGCCATACTTCGCTGGTCTTCTTCTCCGTCAACAACTTCGCCAAGCATTGAAAGTCTAACAGGCTGACCTGTAGGCGTCGGAATTAAAATATTTTCAAGCTGTTCGACGTCGTTAAACTCGCCCATAAGTCTTAAAGAGACTTCATCTTTACGTTGAGTTACATAGCCTGACGGTGTAGTCTGATTATTTGCAGCAACAACACTGCAGACTTGCATATAAGTAATCCCGTAATCGCTTAAGGCCGCAGGATCGAGATTAACATGAATTTCTCTGTCTCGACCGCCGCTGACGTCAACTCGTCCGACACCTTCAACACGAGCAACAACGGGCTGAATTCTGTCCTCAATCATTTTCTTTGCTGTCTTTTCCGGAAGACTTGAAGCAAACGAAATAATTAAGAAAGGCTGTGCGCTGATGTCAAATTTACTCGAAACAGGCTCGTCGGCATCATCAGGTAAATCCGGAATTTTAGCTTTAACTTTGTTATTGACGTCAACGAGAGCTAAATCGGGATTTGTTCCTGCCTGCATTTCGACAGCGACCATTGAAACGCCTTCGAGAGAATATGTCGTTATTGACTTAAGATTTTCAAGGTCTGCTAAAGCGTCTTCAAGAGGTTTGCTGATTAATTGTTCAATTTCATTAGGACCTGCGCCTGTGTAAGTCGTTCGGACGAGAACAAAAGGAAACTCAACATCAGGATAAAGGGTAACGCCGAGCGTGAAATAACTCGAAATTCCAAGCAAAATCCATATAACAACAGAACACCCGGTGAAGACCGGGTGATAAATACAAAATCTTATAAAACCTCGCATAAATTAACCCTCATTAGTTTTTCCAGTGGCTTGTTTGCCTGCTAAATCAACCTTACGAATAATCTCCGCGCCGTCATATAAAACTCTGTTGCCGCTAGTGATTAAATTATCGCCGGGCTTTAAGCCTGAAGTTACAACAACACGACCTTCACGGCCTTCACCTGTCGTAATTTTTGTGAGCTTGGCTTTATTTCCGTCAGCAATATAAACTGATTGATTGTCGCCGCGATAAACTACAACGTTTGAAGGAATTACAACGACGCTCTGCTGCCTCGAAACTTGAAAACGTCCCTCCACATAAGTTCCCGGCAAAATTCCAGAGTCTTCAGGCAAGCCTACGACGACAGGATATAAACCTGAGCCGCTTTGAGCTTCTGGGCTTGTTCGTTTGACCCAGCCAATATGTTTAACTCCGTCAACATAGATTTCAACAGGAGTAGATTTATTGATTTTCGTAATATCTTTCTTTGAGACCATTAGCTCTGCTTCCATCTCGCGAGGATCAACGATTGAAAGCAAAGGAACTCCAGCTTCTGCTATTTCGCCGGGTTCGACGTTACGCGCTGATACTATGCCGTCGATATTAGCTTTTAAGCTAGTTCGCTGTAAAGTTGACTGTGAAGACCTCAAACTTGCTTCAGCTGTTTTTAATTTAGCGTAAGCAGCGTCGACTTCGCTCTGTGAAATTCCTCCTTTAGCGTTTAATTGCTTCAATCTGTTGTAATTTAATTTAGCTTCTTCATAATTTGATTTACCTGATTGAACTTGAGCACCGCGCGCCGCGATTTGCAAAGTTATTAAAGTTTGTCCGGCTTTTACGTGGCTGCCGACGTCGACTGCAACGCTTTTAACAATTTCGCGTTCAAAAGTTGTAATATTTTGAGTGTGAGCACTCTTAGCTTGACCGTAATAACTGCGCCAAGTCTCCCAATCTGAAGTTTTTAATATTTCAGTCTCAACTGGATATGTATCTACTGTCTGAGTTTCGAGCGAACGTAAATTAGCCGCTGCCTGCGCAAGCTTTGCTCTAACCTGTGTGGCAACTAAAACGCCAACGCCGACTAAAGCTAACACCCATAATAAAATTCTAATTTTATTTATAAAAATTGTGAATTTGCGCATTAAAAAATATTCGCCTCCTGATATTTTTATGTGAGTGATTTCGCATTATAGCATAGCGAGTTAATAACATATTAATTTGAAAAAATTATGAAAAATTTTCCTATTTTTGATTTCAATCAGGTTTAAGAATTTTTTACAAATTTTCAATGATTCTCAAAGTAATATAATAAAAGTATGTTCAAGTATATAAAAAAATTTTTTTTCTTTACGATCATAGCGGCGTTATTCATGCTTGGGGAAGTTTCTATGGACTTGATCCAGCCTCGAATCATGAGTCGAATTGTCGACGAGGGTGTCTTAGGCAGCGGCGGCATGAAAACAATTTATGAGCTTGGCCTCCTAATGATCGCTCTCGTTATCGTGGGCGGGCTTTGTGGCAGTTTGAATAATGTTTTTGTGAATATATCGGGGCAAAATATCGGCAACGAAATGAGAAAGGATTGCTTCAAAAAGATAATGAGCGTTTCTTTCCCTGAGCTTGATAAATTCACGACGGGAACCTTAGTCACAAGGGTTACCAATGATGTTACACAAGTTCAAAATTTTGTCTCTCAATTTGTTCGTGGAATGTTGCGGACTTTCTTATTGATGTTTGGGAGCATGTATTGCGTTTTTGAACTTAACTTTACTTTCGGGCTTATAGTCATTTGCTCTTTCCCTTTTATTCTTGGCTGCCTCGTGTTTTGTATGATGAAGGCCGACCCGCTTTTCATGAAATTGCAGGCAAAACTTGACCGAGTGAACGCAATTCTACAAGAAGATATTTCAGGGATAAGATTAATAAAAGCCTGCGTCCGTGAATCCTATGAAAAAATACGTTTCGGACGCGCTAATGAAGAACTCACTGAAATTCAATTATCGACGCTGACCATTTTTGCTTTCATGAATCCTGTTATAAACGCCTTGATGTATATCGTGATAGCTTCGATTTTATTTATTGGCTATTCTGATAAATCCGCGATTCCACCCGTCGGTGCTATCATGGCGACGGTTACATATACGACTCTTCTATTGCATTCAGTATTGATGACAGTCATGCTATTTCAAAATATTTCACGAGGTATAGCCTCATGGAAGAGATTAAAAGAAATTCTGCAGATATATCCCAAAATTAATGACGGCAATAATTTTTATGAAGTTAACCAGCACGACGAAGCTGTAGAATTTAGGAACGTTTCATTTTCATATTCAGGCTCAAACTCGGTTCTTTCAAATATAAATTTGAAAATTCATCGAGGCGAAACAGTCGCTATAATGGGGACAACGGGCTGCGGGAAAACGTCGCTCGTGAATTTAATTCCGCGTTTTTACGATGTTACAAACGGAACTGTCTTTGTTGACGGCGTTGACGTTAGAGAATATAACTTGAAAGATTTGCGAGAAAAAATTGCTTTCGTCATGCAGAAGAG
>JAFVEW010000235.1 GCA_017475805.1 Synergistaceae bacterium
ACGCGCCGGGAAGATTTATAATGAAAACTCATTTAGTTCACCCTAAACACAGACATCCAGGAACAAAAATTAAATTTGAGCCTTATTGCGCAGAACTTGAACTTCCTGATTTTAGCCCTTCATTATTTTGGTCAGAGGCCAAGACTTTCAGCAGTGATCCTTCGGACTCCGCATTCTGTGATTTTTACGTCAACGGCAACGGCGTTGTGATTTGTTCTAACAACTGCGCTGATTCAAAAGAAGACAAGCCCGAATTATTTAACGGCGGTATAGGCTACGGACTTCGGAGACTCGTCGCGGAACAAGCTAAGAGTGCCAAAGACGCTCTCGAAATTGCCTGCGACTTAGTTGAAAAATACGGTTATGCTTCAAGCGGACGTTCTTACGCTTTCGCGGACAAAGATGAAATTTTTGTAATGCAGATTGTAAACGGCAAACACTATACGATCGCAAGAGTCCCTGATGATGAAGTCGCCGTTATCCCTAATCATTACACGATCAGATTTCTAGAAGAAAATTCGCGCGGCTATGAAAATTTAATTTCTTATGCGAAACAACGCGGCTGGTATAACGATGATGATCAGGATTCACGTTTTGATTTTTCACGAGTTTATCAATCTGAAGAAACTTACGGCCTCGAAAAAAATACTTATAGACACGTGAAAGCCTTTGAGATTTTGCTCGATATGGATTTAAGCGATTTATTAAAAAAACAGTGGCATCCGCTGCCGTTCTCAATTAAACCTGCACACGCCGTCGAGATTGAAACTCTGAAAAAAATTCTTCGCGCTCATAATCATGAAGTCTCGCAGCATTTTGATAAACCTATCGGAATTTGCAACTGCGACACACTTGAAAGCACTATCGTTCAGATTCGCCACGAGCCCGACAGAATAATTTTACGAAAAGCTCTTGGCCGTCCGTGTAATTCGCCTTATTTAGTTTGGTATTTCGGAATGATTAATGAGTTTGAAAGTTCTGAAGCTGACGATGTCGAAAAAGCTCTTCGAGAACATTTCGACACTAAGCCCGAAGACATGGATTATAAATATAGTTCGTGGTATCGTTCAATGGAAATTCAGGCGATTTGCGATATTTTTCATAATGAAAAATCAAAATTTGTTGAAGAAAAAATTAAAATTTTTGAAGACGAAATCGAAAACAAAATTAAGTCGCTCGATCCTCAAATTGAGTTAAGACTTCGCAGTGAACCTGACGTAGCACGGGCAATGATGGACGGAGCTGTGAAATCTTGCGCCGAAGAAGCTGAAAATTTATATAAAAATCTTTCTGCTGAACTCGGAATTATTCACGGAGAGGCTCTGACTTCTGTTCGAGACGGAGAAAGTTTCAGCGTCAGAATCCAAAGTGATTCTATTAAGGAAAAGCTTGATCTTGAAAAAACAATTTGCGGACCATCGTATGAAGACAAAGACTTATGGTCGCGATGTATGGAAGTTTATAGCGACGAAAAATATATCACGATTAATTTTTATCCCGGTAAATGGTATAAAAAAGCTGTGCATTGTTTCACGGATCTTTATATGGAACTTACAGATAAAGTCGGACAGAAATACGCGGGAATTGTAAAAATTTCCTGCGCTAATATTTGAAAGTGTTCAGATTTTCAAGTGTTGTGGCTATAGTCGCTTTTTCTTGCGTTATAATTCTTTACGGCGATTTAATAAATTAAATTTGATAAGGAGAAAATTTTTAATGTCAGAAAAAAATGATAACGTTCGCGTACGTTTTGCTCCAAGTCCTACGGGAGCTTTACACATCGGCGGCGGTCATACAGCGTTATTTAATTGGCTTTGGGCACGGCGTAACAACGGAAAATTTATTTTAAGAATTGAAGACACCGATTTAGTGCGCTCAACAAAAGAATATGAAGAAACAATAATGTCAGGCATGAAATGGCTTGGTCTTGAATGGGACGAAGGCCCTGACATTGGCGGAGATTATGGTCCTTATCGTCAGTCCGAAAGATTAGATATTTATCGCGAGTACGCTAATAAACTTGTTGACGAAGGCAAAGCCTATAAAGACGGCGAGGCAATTATTTTCAAAGTCGAACCCGGCCAAGACATTTCATTTAATGACGTTGTATATGGTCAAATTAACGTCATGAGCGACGGCTTAAAAGAACAGAATAGCGATAAATTAAAAGACATTGTTATAATCAAGAGCGACGGAATGCCGACTTATAATTATGCCGTTGTCATTGACGATCACTTAATGAAAATGACTCACGTTATTCGCGGCGAGGACCATATTTCCAACACGCCGAAACAAATTTTAATTTATCGAGCTTTAGGCTGGGAAGTTCCGACGTTCGCGCATTTACCTATGATTTTAGGACGCGACAAAAAGAAACTTTCAAAACGTCATGGAGCTACTAGCATTTACGAATATCGCGACATGGGTTACATGCCTGACTCAATGTTTAACTTCCTTGCTCTGCTTGGCTGGTCGGCGGGCGACGACAAAGAAATTTTCACACGTTCTCAGGCTGCAGAATGGTTTGAACTTTCAAGAGTTACGAAAAAAGCCGCTGTTTTTGATTTCGATAAATTAAATTACATTAATCAGGAACACCTGAAAGCCTTAGACCCTTCTGTGAGACTTTCAATGGTAAAACCCTTCTGGATCGAAGCAGGCTTGCCTGTGTCGGAACACGATGATAAATATCTTGAAGACGCTTTAACTTTAATGGCCGGTCGTGGAAGGACAGCTAAAGAAATGGCGGAGTTTTCTGATTATTTCGTTTCGTTCGAGCCCGTAAAAGCGCGTTGGACTCCTGAAGGTCTCGACAAAGAAAAACTCAATGAATTTTTCACGGAGTTATTCGCGTCGCCTGAATGGAAAGCCGAAGCCCTCGAAAACATCGCAAGAAACTTCATAACCTCTCATGAAGGTGCGAAAATGAAAGATTACGCAATGCCTCTGAGATTTGCATTAACAGGAATGAAAGTCAGTCCGGGCATTTTTGAAGTTGCCGAACTTATGGGCAAAGACGAATGCGAAAAGAGAGTTAAATATTATTTTAATTAATTCAAAATTTCGCGTTTAATTTCATTTTTAGAAATTTTGTATTTTTCGCTGATAACGTTCACAACGTCTTTGACGCTTGCACCGTCAGCGAAAAATTTTTTTGCTTCATCGCGCCATTCGTCATTGATATTCTGCGTTTGTCCTTCGATTACTAAAACTAACTCACCTTTGATGCCGTTTTTAATTTTTTCAAGTATTTTAGAGAGAGAATCGCGTATGACTTCCTGAAAAATTTTAGAAATTTCGCGAACTAATGCTGCATTTCTATCTCCGAAAATATTTATCATGTCTGAAATTTGATGCTCTATTTTATGAGGCGACATGTAAAAACACAAAGTAAACGGAAAATTTTTTATACTCTCAAATAATTTTTCGCGTTCGCCTTGTTTTTCAGGTGGAAATCCCATGAACATAAAAGGCTGCGGGCTTAATCTAGACATCAAAACCGCAGGCAATAACGCCGAAGGACCTGGCAAAACATCAGCTTCAATACCTTCATCAATAGCATGTTTTAGTAATATCCATCCAGGGTCAGAAACTCCAGGCGTTCCAGCGTCTGAGATTACAGCAATTTTTTCACCGTCGCGCAATTTTCCTAATAGAAAATTTAATTTTTCATTCTCGTTATGAACATGAAATGATGTTAAAGGCTTTTGAATTTCATAATGACGCAGCAAAATTCCCGAAGTTCTGGTATCTTCGCAAGCGATTAAATCAGCTTCGCGCAAAATTCGCAAGGCTCTAAGTGTAATATCCTCAAGATTTCCGATCGGCGTAGGCACAATATATAACGGCATTTTGATTCTCCTTTGATTTTTTTTTATTATACTTGACTTAACTTGAAACTTGAAAATTGTGATTTTCAGAAAAAATGATAAAATTTTACAAAAAATTTAGGAGATTTGATTTTTAATTGGATAAGATCAACATGAAATGGAAAAATATTTGGGAAAACAGAAACAGCAATTTTGAAGCAATCGACATGACTGACGCAAAGGCCGTTTTCTTAGAACTCAAACGAATTGATGGCTTCGATGTCGTGGGGGGGGGTATCCCATATATTTCGTTAGTAAAGCAAAATGATGGTATTGTAGAAAGACTGTCGAACGGAAAGAACTTAAAAAGCATCTTTGAAGTTGGCTGCGGCTGCGGTGCAAATCTATATTTACTCATGAACGCAGGCTATGAAATTGGCGGCATTGACTACAGTTCGGGATTGATTGATATTGCAAAAAAAATTTTTCAAGATTTTTCACGCGAATTGATCTGTGATGAAGCCATAAATCTCCCGATAGATTTGGAATATGACGCGCTGTTCTCAAATAGTGTTTTTTCGTACTTTCCGAGTGAAAAATATACGCTCGATGTCTTAGATAAAATGTTCGCTAAAACAAAGTTTAGCATAGGATTAATCGATGTTCATGATATTGAAAAAAAAGAGAAGTTTATAGCATATAGACGTGCTAATGTTGAAGATTATGATACAAAATACAAAGATCTTGAGAAGACATTTTATTCAAAAGATTTATTTCGCGATTGGGCTATAAAAAATAATTGTGAAGTTGAATTTTATGCTTCAAATGTTTTTGGATATTGGAACAGCGATTTTGTATTTGATGTTTATTTTTATAAGAGATAAAGGTAGTGATTAACCTGAAACTAGGTTTATTATTTTTAATTATTTGCGTTCTGTTAATAAATCCGAAAGCGGCATTTGCATATTTAGACCC
>JAFVEW010000236.1 GCA_017475805.1 Synergistaceae bacterium
ATTTTGTATCAGTGCTTATGGGCAACGGAGCGTTAATTAATCAAAATGATAATGAAAATTCTTAATGAAAGGATTTAAATCTTATGAGTTCTAATGAGCTGTATTTTACAGTTTTAGGCGCAAGCGGTGCCGGTAAGACTACTTTACTTGCTTGCATGAATAAATTTTTCAGTGAAGTTTTTGCTGGCGTCTTTTCTCCGGGCGATCAAAAAACTTTTGAAGTTTTATCTGATGCTTACAAACTTCTTGAGAACGAAGCCAATACAAGTGAGTTGGAATTCGGTTCTCCTATAAAAAATACTGAAGAAATACGCGAGTATTTTTTTAATATTAACGGCAGAATCATAAAATTCCTGTGCATTTTTATGATTTTCCGGGCGGATGGTTAAATTCAGCTGATGACAATGCGAATTTCAAAAGAGTTTCAGATATTGTGAATAAGTCTGATGTTATACTCGCAGTTGTCAATGCGCCTTATTTAATGGAATACAAAGGGAAATTTATTGAACGGGCTAAAATCAATGAGATTCAGAAATTGTTAGCTGACAGCCTGCAAAATCTAAACGGGGATAAATTAATTCTCATTGTCCCGTTAAAATGCGAAGCCTACATGAAAAACGTTGATGATTTATACAATAAAATCAAAGAGGCGTTCAGCGATACAATAGATTTAGCAGAAAATAACGATAGAGCTGCATTAGCCGTTTTGCCCGTCAGGACTGTCGGTAATGCTAAGTTCAGCCGTTTTGATTTTGAAAAGGACGAAATAGTCAGCGAAGTATTTAAAAAGCAGGCTAATTCAAAGTTTATGCCTGAGAATATTGACCAGCCGCTTCGTTTTGCAATGAGTTTCTTTTTAAATCATTTTGAGCTTCCGAAGGATTTAGGGAAACTCCGTGACGATATTCAGAAGGGCTTAAAAATAGAGCAATCGCAGATTTTATCCGGCTCAGGTTTAATCACAGGCGAAGGAATAATAACACGTATTCCGCTCGTTGATGCCGTCGATGCTGTTGATGGCGTAAATCCTTCAGCTCCGTCAGCGTCCTCAAAGCCGTCTTCGAGAATAGAAAAACAAGATAAAAAAACAAACTCTCATGATTATAAAATTGCAATCATGGGGGCAACCGGAGTAGGAAAAACTATTTTTCTTGGTTCATATTTCTATCTTGCGGCCATTGAAGCTACAGCGAAATATACTATAGAGCCATCGTCGCAGATAGTAGCCAAGAGAATGAAAGATTTGAGTGTAAAGCTCGTTAAAGATAAAATTATCGAAATGGGCACGTCTGTACGTGTAAATTTTAGCTTTTCTGTTGCTTCACTCAATAATATGAACGTTGAACTTTACGATATTCCAGGCGGTCATGCACAAGACATGGACGACTGGGCGCGTGAAAAAATCCTTCCGGACTTACTCAGAGCTGACGGTGCATTATTTTTTATTTCCGGCGAAGATTTAGTTAACAATCCCGATAAAACTTGGGAAGATACAATGGTGTATCAAAAAGCAATTTCACTGCTGCGTCAAAATGTTGATAAAAGTTACGGCGGCCGTGCTGATATTCCGATTTATTTTATAATAACAAAGGGCGACACAATTCCTGATGTCTCTCTTGATGATTTGAAAAAGCGCATACATGCATTAATAAAAAGAGCGTCTGCTTCACCTGAAGAAGCCGGCGTTATTGAAAAAATGTTTTTTAAAAAAGGCAAAAATGTAAAAATTTATAAAACCGAAGCGATGGGGAAATGGCCTTCAGCAACAACAATTCCGCCTGACTATCAGCCCGTAAACGTTGCTGAGCCTATGGATGACCTATTGCGCACAATGTACGACGCCCGAAAAGGTAACATAAAAACTCGCCGCTGGCTTAAATCTATCGCTGCTTGTATTGCTTTCGGCGCTTTATTGGCAGGCGTTTATAATTGGGATCATAGTAATTGGCGTAAAGCACAGGATAATATTAGAGCAGCTTTGAGAAAAGCCGATTATCCGACAGCGCAAAAAATTATCGAGAATTTTAAATCGCCTACGGTATTTTCAATTTTGTATCCGAAGTTTTTACGCGCTGACAGTAAAATTAATCAAGGTTATGCAATGTACGAAGAGACACTATACGCTTTGATTCAATCGGATATTGCGGCAATAAATGAGGATATTTTGCCGACAGTAAATCAAGATTTTATGGAAGCCGTTGAAAGAATTAATAATTATTTAGCTGTCAAAAACTTTGCAGCCGTTGCGCCCGCACACTACGAACGAGTTAAAAGCAAAAAATGGTATTTTGACATGGCTATATTATTTAATTTTAACGTCTCTCAGGCAGTGCAGTCTCCTGATGAATTTATGAATCTAATTTCACGCTGTCTCGAACAAGAAACGCCCGAAGCATGGAAGCCGAGAATAAATTCAAAAATTGAAAGTCTCATACAAGCATGGGGTCAGGCTGTGCCTTCTAATACTACGCCTGATATTTTGCAGTCGTATATTTCTGCAGCTGAAAGTTTGTTAAATAATCAAAGTCTGTCAGACAGAGCGAGAAACGAGCTTGATTTATATAAAAAGAATTGGGAAGCAACTCTCGATGAACATTATATAGCTCTCGTAAAACAATGGCTTTCAGAGTACCGTCAATATACGGACATATCGCAATTACAAGCGCTTATGAAATCTAATCCCGATATGACTCCGGCAGCAAGAAAATTGCTGGCTGACGGAATAAATGAGCTTGACAGAGTTCGAATTGATAAAATTGCCGGAAGTCTTGCAAAATCGCGTTCAATCGAAGAGTTGTCAAGAGAAACCCGTAAACTCGGCACAGACGCAAATAATGACGTAATTAAGTCTGTTGTAAATTCCACTACGCAGGATTTAACGAAAGAAGAATTAAGCAAAATTAGAGAAACGGCTTCGGGCTACTTAAGAGACGGCCGTTTCGCGGAAGGAAGAAAGACAGTACTGAATAGTATAAATTTGCTTCGTAATTCAATTAGGGGCGGTACGCTGTCTCAAAAAGATTATGACACAATCGCGGGCGGCGTTGATAATTTTGAAAAATCACTCTTAGGCGAAATTCATGACGCTCATCTCAACGCTTGCCGTCAGACTTTTAATAAGTATAAAAACAGCCTAAAAAATAATGACATTACAGCTTGTATCAACGAGCTTAACGATTTTATCAGAACATGGACGGATTCAAGCGAACTCGCAACAGTTCAAAAGGTTTTGGATTTCTTAAATACAATTCAAAACGGCATTCATGGAACTCTCATAATAGTCGGCGGCGATTTCAGCGATGCAGACAGTTGGTCCGATACTCCTGATGTTTTTGTTGAAGTTTATCAGAATAATCAGTTGCTCTTAAGAACAGAGGTTGAAACTGATAAAATACGTCCTGCTTTTAAAGAAAGTATCGCTTATACATGGAAAATAAATGATTCTCCGCTTACGTTCGCAGCCTATGAGAAAGACGTAACGAGCAATGAGCTGTTATTGTGGCAGCAAGTTAATTTATCAGGCTTTTTCGGGTACGAAAATCTTTCACAAGTCTTGAAAAAGTCCAACGGCTGCGCATTGCAAATAAAATTTGACGCGAATGTTCCATCGTGTCCGTGGCGTTAAAAGGCGTTAAAAAATGAGAAATTTATATTATTTCGTCTTTACATCAGGCGAAGAGGGCGTTCACGGTCTTGACTGGGGAATTAAATTCTCATCTAAAGTCTTAGGAGATGCCGTAAATTTAGATATTAATTACAGAGATTTACTGGAAAAATTCGGCCTGTCTCCAAGTCTTGAACGCCCTAATAAAGATAACGATGTAGGACTGTTACTGCTCCCGAATAACAGCGGTAAATTATTAATATTTATATTTCCGGGAAAAGATTTGCAAGAAAGATTAAATACTATTGCTATAGCTTGCAATATTCCTATAGACTTGACGTTTTCTTTCAGTGTTCGTGAAGCTGCGCGCAGAATTTGGAGCGCTAATGATTTAATGAAAATATCGGGGCGAAATTCCTTTCGTCCTGATACTCTCATTTTCCCTGATGAACCTGCTCCGGATATCGAGTATCCTTTTGCTGCGTCTTCCGGATTAATGCAATGGCCTGAAAATAATGGCTATTTATCAATCGATCGCAATATCAGAGAGCTTTCACTTGTTCGGGCTGAAGTTATTGATGAGCCTGTTATAGTTAGTAATAGCGATAAAATTAAAAAAAGCTTTCAGTTGCTTAAAATTTTAATATTTGCCGGCGCGATTGGTGTAATTTTTTGTGTTGGATTTTATATATTACCGGAAATCTTAGATCTTGATGAACAAACTGTTATTATTGAAGAGCCTATTAAAGTTCAGCAGCAAACAAAAAGTCCGGATTTACCGCCGGTGCTTCAATCTCCGACAGTTCTGCAAAGTGAGAGCAGTGATAAGCAGATCGCAAAACAAAAAGATAATTCTAAAGAAATAGCAATTAAAAAAGAAATAGAAAAAGAAATAGAAAGAGCAACAAAAAAAGAAAAAAATAATTTGCGTGAAGCTTTAAAATATTTTAAACCAACGAAAGACGGAGCTGTAATACGTTTAGATAAGGGGAATAAATTTTTATGTTTCGATATAGAAAATTATAACGAGAATGAATTTTTATCAAAAATTGAAAATCATGAAGTTCGGTCGCATATTTATATAGAGTCCAATAATCGCGGACTTTATGTCGTTCGTTGTTATTTTTGGAACGACGATGAAAAATTAACTATAGGCCTGATCGATTTTGATATAGCCTTAGAAATATTTATAAATCAGGCTATTAAAGTTATGGAGGCGAAATAGAATTGAAAAAAATTTTGCTCATGCTTACGGCAATTTTTATCGTGAGTTATTTACTCGTAACTTCAGCCTGTGCGCAGCCTGTTACAGTAAATTATTCTGTTACGTTTGATTTTGACGATTTTAAAGATTGTTCAGAGCCGCAATGTAAGCTTTTATCTCGTTTATGGGAACGCTGCAGCGATGATATACAAAATTATTTTGCTTCGCTCGCGTCTTCTAATAGCATCGTTGATGAAACAGTTGAAAACAATAGCATCAATGTGAATATAACTATATCGCACCCCTCGACTTTGACAAGCTACTTCAAAAAAATTGGGAATTATGTTTATGATTTCTGGGCGTCTGAATCCGGCGCAACGGAGGATTCACGCATAAAACTTCAAGATATTCATGAAAAAGCTGAAAATACAGCAAGAGAAATTTTAGAGCGTATCACAACAAGCGGAGAGCTGTATTGCTTGGATTTTGTCAAAGACGCATCTTATAGCGAATTAATTTTTGGAAATAATGATGTCAGCAAATTAACTTTTTTTGATGAGAATACAAATTTTTTAGACTCTGAAAGTCTATTAAAAAGCTTAAAAAAAATTTGCAGCGATGAGCTTGTTGTAAGAAGCAATACACGTTTTATGTGCGCTCCGACTGTTGATTTATCTCCTGAAAATTTTGAAACATTTCTGCATGATATAGCTGCAAAGGCTGTGTTTAATGCTGAAAAATTGCAAAATCAATCAGGAGATTTTGATTCATCTTTACATAAAAAATTAACGAGTTGGCTTGAAAAAAATAACAATGAGATAACCGGCACATTCAGATTTTTCTTTAATACCAGCCGTGAGGGCGTTTATATTGTTGAAGCATTGAAGTATCCTGAAAAAGAAAGCGTTCTGAGCATTGCGGGCGAAAACGCGGCGGTTATCAACTGTAACTTGGAACGCGAATTGGAAAAATCACTTTCTCTTTTATACGGCGACCTTGATTTTTGGCTCACAAGAGAATCCAGCTTCTTAGATGATCCAAATATAACGCTTGATAATTGCTTAAAAATATTTATTGATGATATTAAAGACCGTCTTGCTGCAAGTAAGATAACTGAAGCTGATATTGAAGAATTAAAAAAGCGAATCAGCGATTGGCGGCTGCTTGAGTTTTTTGAAAAAGGAGCGTTAGAAAAGATCGATTCTGTTGCTGCAATCAGGAACGATGATTATTTTATTGAAGGCAATTTAGCATTTTGTAAAGCATTTACAAACTCTATAGCAAATTATGCCTTTATAAACGAAGATAAATTTAAAGAGTTTTTAAGCTCGTTTAATGACGGCGAACTTTCGACGCGCGGGCAAAGTTCATTTAGTTTCAAATGTTCTAAGACTTGGAGACCGGACGCTGATTTTCTTTTACTTTCAATTAAGTCTTTGAAGCCCGAATACGCTGATGAAACAGAAAATCTTTATGAAGACAGCGGCATAACGAGATTATTTTTTAAGACTAATATTAAAAACGTGTATTTAGTAGCGATTTTGCAAAATGATAAAGACGCTAAATTTTATATTGCTTCCCGTCAGTCATTTTTCAGCAAAGATAGACTTAACGAGCTGCTTCGCGATGAAAAAGTAATAAATTACGAGTATGAACGTGGCCGGATGACGTTTAATCTTTGGATGCCTGACAGCAGACTGCTAAACGGAGATGCTGAGCAGTGCATAAATATTTTTGTAAATCAATTCTTGCAGCGGGCTGAAAATTTTGAAACTGCAAGATGGTAATTTGAAAGGAGATTGTTATATACAATGATTGTCAAGAAAGTCAAGAAAAAAATTGTTGTTTTATTGCTAATCGCTTCTTTTTTGGCGTTAGCATGTGCGGCGTCGGCTAATTTCAAAATTTCTGTTAATGAAAAAAATTTTGAATCATGCTCAGAGGCAGCGTGCCAAGAAATTCTTGATTTATTCCGTAAACTTGAAAAAATATCTGCGGAAAATGAGAATATAAATATCTCAATAAAAGTAACTCATGGTGCTGAATGGTCGATGAGCCAAGGCTTTGAAGCTCTAAAGTCATACGGCAGCGCCGGAATTGACTCGCTCATACAATACGGCTTAGAAGGATTAAATTATCTTAAGTCTTATGATGAAGAAGGCTGGAAATATTTAGTGTCTTGCGGCGAAAAGGGTTTGCAGTTTTTGAGTTTGTGCGGGCAAGCCGGTTTAGAATACTTGCTTGGGCATGGCGATGAAGCTTGGAAATATCTTTTACAGTGCGGAGATGCCGGAGTTGAATTTTTGAAATCGCTGGGCGATGCCGGATTATATTATTTACGCAACCATAGCGAAAGTTGGTCTTATTTCTCGCAATTAGGCGAAAAGGGACTTGAGCTTTTAAGGCCGCACGCTGAAGAAGGCTTGAAATATATCATCGAGGGCGGCTCGCAGGGCTGGGAATACATAAAGAGCTGCGGCGCTGCAGGATTTGAATTTATAAAATCTCTTGGGCAAGCTGGCTTAGATTATGTCTTATCTTTCGGTAAAGCCGGCTTAGACTATTTATTATCTTTTGGAGCGGAAGGCCGGGACTTTTTATCTAAGTTTAATTACGATGTTACAGAACTTCTCAAGGATATTCCGGTTGAAATTCCTGAACTTCCAAAGGAATACAAACCCGATAATATTATCAAGACTATTTTCCCTCACGCTGAAAACGTCAATATTAATACCGGTGAGATTAAGCGTTTTATTGAAGCTGATGCCCTTGAATGGATAGATGTTGTATCTGATTTCAAAGACAAAGATTATTTTAACGAAGGGGCGCTGAATTTCTGCCGCGAATATACAAATTCGTCTTCAAGCTATGGATTTGCAAACAAGGAAGATTTAATAAACAAAATTAAAACTTTTTATGGCGGCGGCTTTGCTTGTGATACTAATCGAAAATTCTCGTTTAATTTGTCAAGCAGCACGGTTCTTTGGAATAACACGATAAGATCTGCAGGCGAGGAATCGTTCTTTTCTTTGAAAAATTTACAGCCCGGCAAATCCGGCGATATGATAAGCCTTGCACTTAGGCTTCTTCAGACTTTGAAAGATAAGAACATCGATAATAACAGCGCAGTAAGATTATTTTTCAGGACTAATTACGATTGGCTTCAAGTCGTCGCTGTTATAAGAGAAAATGCTGATCCGACTTATTATCTTGCCGGAAACAGGCCGCTTCTCGAAAAAAATTCGCTTGTTAAAACTTTAATGGATAATAATATAATAACGTTAGATTCATCAATGGAAAGATTGATATTTAATTTGTTGAAATCTGACAACCGTTTGAAATTCGGAACAAATATTGATACGTGTCTTGATGTTTTTATAAATCAAGTTTTTGAAAGTCTTGACGCTATCGCAATAGAAAGGAAGTGATACAAAGTGAATGAACCAACGCAAAAACCTGAAAACGCGCAAGAAGAATTTGACTTGAGTGTCTTGCAGAACACGCTGCTAAGCTTGACGCATGGTTTTGATTTTAAAGATGCGCAAGCAAAACTCGCAGAACTCGAATCTTTTAAAAGAGAAAATCAGGACTTGCGGAATAAGCTTGATAAATTGAGTGAGAAAAATCAGGCACTGCAGAGTGAACTTGATAAATTGCGTGAAAAAGATAAGGAACGGCAGGGTGAACTTGATAAATTGACGCAGGCTTTTAAAGATGTGCAAAAAGAAAATAAAGAAACGACTGATAACTATCAAGGCTTGCATGAAACAGTGCAAGGAATTGCGGTGGGTTTTGCAGATTTTAAAAGTCAAAATCAGGCACTGCAGGGTAAACTTGAGGGTAAACTTGATGATTTGACGCAGGATTTTGAAGAAAAAACTAATGACTTGAGCAAAGAAAATCAGGGCTTGCGTCATAAAATTTTGCACGTGTTTGTGCTTGTATTGTTGCTGATAGCCGGCATATTGACAGGATATTATTTGCTTATGCAAAACATGGACACATTAAGCAATGCAATTAAAATTTTGCGCCAAACGGCGGCTCTGCGCATTGAAGAGCGAGAACTAAAAAATAGAGCCGAAGAGGTTGTAGCAACTGTAGCAAACGACTTATTGCTAAGAAAATACTACAACGCTGGTGCGCTTGTTTATGTTGATTGCGCCCGTAATTTTTCAAATAAAGATTATATTGAAAATATTGAACGCGGGGAAACTATCGCAGGTAATTTGTCAATTCCTAAATTTTTTTGCAAAGAATATTATGAATCTTCGTCTGAAAATGGATTTTTTAATGCAAGCGGCTTAAAGGCAGCATTTAAGTCGCTTAATAAGGGAGATTTGAGCATAAGAAGCAATGAGCGTTTTATGTTCACAGCCGATGATAATTCTACGTTGTCGGAAAAAATAGAATTACTCGCTAATGAATCTTTATTTTCGCTTAAAACGCTCCAAGAACGGCCTGGAATTTTTTTAGAAAATTTAGAAGAAAAAATTGCCCGTTATTTTAAAGATAATAAAAATAACTTAAATGACGAGATTTTTTTTCGTTTTTTCTTTGCTACGGCTTCGGACGGCATTTATCTTGCAGCAATCGTAAATAACAGCAGATTAATCGGCTGTTATCTTGCTGCAAATTCGCCTGCAGTCAGCAGAGCTTCGATTTCAGAAGCTCTAAAAAAAAATTTAAATCAAATCGGCGACGGTTTAGATATTCATTTATTGAAACCTGATGCAAGGCTGAATAACAGCGTAGATTTTGATACTTGTATCGACGTTTTTATAAAGCAATTAGCAGAGAGGAGTTAAAAAATTGATATACGAGAACATTCAGGCAATAATACAACAAAGACAGCCTATGGCTTTTCGTGTTGCAAAAGTGCGTGAGGCTCTGTCTTTAGTTGTAAATAATTTTGAAAAATTCCATCTTCAGTGTATGGAAATTTTTAAGGACAAAGCCATTGCTAACGAATTTGGGAATATCATAAAAATTCCTGAAGACTTCGAGAAAATCACTGCTGAAATTACACAACGCAGAGATGAATTAAAGCATCTCGAAAGACGCTTAAGCCGTGGTACGCTTAATATTGCGGTGATAGGGCGGGCACGTCAGGGAAAAAGCCGTTTGCTTCAGACGATAACAGGCTTAAGCACGACAGAAATTCCGGACGGCGACGGGCAATTCTGTACAGGTGTCAGAAGCGATATAATTAACGAGGATACGGATTTGACATATGCCGTCGTTAATTTCTTAAGCGAAAGTAAATTTATAAATGAGAAAGTTGCCCCTTATTTTGAAGCATTAAGAGAATATAAACCGGACAGTTTCTCTATTACGCCGACGTCTTTACAGGAATTTAAAAATATTCCGCTTCCGGCAGTGAGTTCGTTTGAAAAATACTCTGACACTCAAACGGCAATGAGACTTCATTTACAAAATTTGACTGAGTTACAAAGTCATGCCGCGCAATATGAAGAATTATTAAACAGCCGACCGCTTAGAATTAAAAAAGAAGAAATTCGTAAATATGTCGCTCAAGATGATAGCGACGGCAACAGAGTTTACTTTAATCATTTTGCGGTTGATAATGTTGAAATTTATTGCAAATTTCCTAAGCAAGATGTTGGAAATCTGAGGCTTATAGATCTTCCCGGATTGGGAGATATGCGCTTTGGAGATGTCAGCAGACTTATAAATGCTTTGAAAGATCAAGTTGATCTTGTTTTATTCCTTTCAAAGCCCTCAAACTCCGGACAATCTTGGAACGATGTTGACATTGATTTATACAGCAAAGCAAGAAGTGCGTTAGGCGAAAAACTTCCGATTGAACGCTGGGCATTCTGGGTTTTTAATAGAGATTCAAGACTGGGTGCAGACAATGAAAAACAGTGCAGAATGCTGCAGGAAACGATAGCGCAAGCTCAAATTAAAGTTGCTGATACTGTTATAGTAGATTGTACTAACGAAGAAGCTGTGTCAACAGATTTAATTAACCGCGCACTCGAGCATTTATCAAAGAATATCGAACAAAATGATAAAGAATACGCGGAAAATTTACAAAACGTGTTAAATGCTACTGTAAGTGATATGCGGCACTTCGCTGAAAAAATTCGTAGGTCTCTCACAGAAGGCGATTCAGATATGGATAGAGATTACGATACTTTTGAAGTACTTTTTAGCGGTCTTTGGGAAGATATCAGAATGGCAATGAATAATCTTGTCGGCCCGGATTCTGAATTAAGGAAAAATCGCGAAAAGCCATACGAGGAACTTCAAAATCAAATTGAAAAAGTTCTTGATGACGAAGGCATCCAACTTCCACTGACTGAAAATGATATTCAAAAATATTCAGTAACTGGCGGCGGAATACTGAGAACCTACGAAAATGCATTAGACTATTTAAGAACTCGTCTAAGCGGGAAACTGCAGGAACGCCTCGATGAAATTCTTACAGATGCTTTACAAGCAATGAAAAGCCAATTCTGTAAAATATTAGCGACGACAGGACGCCTAAAACTTCAAGACAACGGCCGTTTTAAATTTGATGATTATAGGCTCTTAGGAGAAATGATCGACTTTATTGAAGCTTCAGGGTACAGTCAGGATATGCCTAAACTTCTAACAGGGCTCAAACTTTTAGATACTTGGACTATGAGCTATAGAAGTTTCATTCAGCACCGTGTGCGTAAAGCCTTGAACGGCCTTGACCCTAATGACGAAGAATGTATATCTCAAGGCAGGCCTAACGATGCAGCACAAGCCTTCAAAATGCTTGAGATAGCATATAAAGAAACAGCTGACAGAGTTAAGCAAGCTCTTAAAGATGTTTACACAGAGCCTAATGAAGCTGCTTTTGCCGTTGCCGAAGAATTTAAAGATATTATGATACGTTCAGACGAGATGTTATCGATGTCCGAAGATAACACGATTGAAAAGCAGCGTCAAAGACATAAGTACGCTTTAACTCTCCAATGGAAACGTTTTTATAGGCCGATTCGCGGAGATATATGGCCGGAAGAATTTGGAAGTTCGCAAAAGAGACGGGATATAAATACAAAACTTCGGGGCTCGCTCGATACGTTATTGCCGCTTCTCGCTAATGAAAAATTTGAATTTTTGCGTTAATTATTAATTATTAATATGTTAAAAGAGCCGGTGTGCCGAGCGGCTCTTTTAATTTTTTTTTATAAATTCAAAAAAATTTATGTATCTCATGAGGTAAAAAATGAACTATGATATAAATTTCAGATTTGTAACGCGGACTTTGAAAGAAGATTACCGTGTTTATACAAATTCAGGCAAAGAAATTTTAAGCGATATTGCAGAATTTGCGCCGCTTAGAAAAAAATGCGGAATTCTTTCTGAAGATGGAGGCTGTGCAGTAATCTTTGAAGATTTTAACAAAATATTTTTAATTGTCTCAGGTCTTCAATCAGGAAGAAAAGATTTTGCGGGGCGTGCAATTCGATTTTCATTTTGCAGAATATTTCAGAATGGCGATAAGATCGACGCCTATAAGTCTTTTATGAAAGCAATAACTCAATGGGAAAATATGCAAATTGAACTTCAAAGTTTATTTCAAGAACAACATAATTACGTATTTTTCGATGAGAAAGCATTTATAAATTGGCTGCAAGATGGGATTTTGCCAAGAAATAATTTTGAAATTTGCAAACACGGAGATGTTCGAAGGCTTTACGATGTTATATGGCCGCCGCAAAACTGTATGCTTAAATGGCTTCTTTCAGAAAATGATGAAATTTTTTGCCGCGAATTTTATTAAAATTTTTAGATATTATTGTTTGCCAGAATAAAAAGTTTTTTCGATTTTTTAAGAATTTATTATAGATAAAAAAGCATATTAAAAATTTTTTGCTGTAAAATAATAAAAATTTATGCGGAATTTGAGAAAGTAAAATACGCTTAAAGTAACGTTGTATTTTGATATATTAATTTTATATTTGAAATTGATGAAATTGATGAAATTGAATTGAATTGAAAAAGGCTGAATGATAATGAAGACATTTATGTTTGCGCGTCATGCTATTGCTAAAAGTTTTTTGTTTAGTTCGTTCAGAGCTGATTATCTCTGTGCGCTTGAATATTTTTTAAGAAAATTTGCAGCAGATGATCCGGCAGCGCATGAGTCTTTTAAAGTTTACGTTGATAAGCTTTTATCTAATGGAATTAACGGAATGCCTTATTCATATTTCGGGGACGCCAAAGCCCTTGATATTATTCGTTCATTTTTGGGGGCAAAATCAGATTTTCTGACTTTTTATTATAGATTTTTCTGCGCAGCTCTATTGATAGACTGCCTTTCGTTATTGGCATTTTCTGATTTAGATTTAGATAAAGCCCGTGCAATTTTAAGCGATTTTTACAGTCTTTCACCAAAAAGGTATCATCAATTTTTTAAAAGCTTATTTGATTATCTTTATGCCGAAGACCATAGCAAACCTGTCACTTTCAAAGGTATTTGGATAGCTAAAAATCAAATTGAATGTTGGAACGCTGAAAAAATCTTTGAACAAAAGCCCTTGAAGAAAATTTTATTCACGGCTTCAATGAGCGCTGGAAAATCAATGTTGATTAACGCGATAGCGGGCAAGAAGATAACGCGGACTAAAAGTACAGCAGCAACTGGAAGAATTCATTATATTTACAATAAGCCTTTTGAAGACGGCCTAACCGCAAAATTGGAAGATAACGGAAGTCTCACAATGGACGCTTCTGAAAAAGAACTTATGGATGAGAACAATAATGACAGCGTCCAAGTTTGGACTTATTTCAGGTCATTTTTATCGAATAAATTCCGTTGGTGCTTAATCGACACGCCTGGCGTAAATTTTTCTCGGAATCCCGAACACGCTGAAATTACGCACAAAGCTATTGAAAAAGAACCTTGGGATTATTTAATTTACATCGTTAACGGCGAATATATCGGAACAATTGACGATCGGCAGCATATTGAATATATTGCGGATCATGCTCCCGGAAATAAAGTTATCTTTTTGTTAAACAAACTGGATAATTATAGCTTAAAAGACGATTCAATTCCTGATGCGGTTTCAGACCTGCACGATGAACTTGAAGAAATCGGGTTCAAACATCCTGTAATATGCCCGATTTCTGCTTATACGGCTATGCTTGCGAAAAAATATCTTTTAAAGTCTGATTTTAATCCCGATGAAAAGTATGACTTTGACCTTCTGCGCCGCAAATTTATGAAGGCTGACTATGATCTCTCAGTTTATTCAAAATTTTTGACGGACGAAGACAGAGCGCAGCGTTTTGATATGCCGAAAAATTTTTTAAAAAAAGAAAATCCGATAATCAAAGACTGCTACAACTTGCTTATTAACAGCGGGCTTTCAGGCTTTGAAAAAATTTTATCCGAGGGGTAATTCAGTATGGTAGAAGTTTTTATTAAGTACAATCCGTACAAACTCGAAACGGATGCTAAAATTAATGGCGAAGATGTCAGAGAATACGGGCCTTTCTTAAAAAAAGGGAAGCGTTTGCAGGAATGGATTGAGAAATTGCCCGACATGCTCAGAGAAGTAGGCAATGACAAAAATTTTCACATTGTCTTTCGCGGCATTTCTCCTGACTTTGAAGATTTGCAGCTCATCGCCGAAAACGCAAAAAAAGACGGCTTTAACATTATGTGCGAGCATGAACATGCAACAGAAACTGAAGATAAGATCCCCGTAATTGAGAAGATTTTCGAGGATATTCAAAAATGCCCGTATGACTTTGCTGAACTAAGATTGCCGGATTTAAGGGACGCTTTTGAAAAAGCAAAAAATGAAGAATTTAGCGTCGATGTTATTGGAACGATGAGCGCAGGAAAGTCCACAGTAATAAACGCTTTGCTTGCGCATAAGCTTATGCCGTCGCAAAAAAAAGCTTGCACGGCGAAAATAACTGAAATTAAAGACCGCGATGAATTAGGCGATGTCTTCAATGCAGACGTTTACGGCAAGGACGATAAGCTTATTGAGCATATTGAGAATTTGACCTATGAAGATATGCGAAGGCTTAATCGTAAAGAAGATGTTTCGAAAATTAAAATTGAAGGCAATATTCCTTTTGTTTCTTCAGACGGTAATTCACTTGTGCTTGTTGACACGCCCGGCCCTAATTCAATTCGACAAGAACATCAGAGAGCAACTTACAACATGATTGAGCAGTCATCAAAAACTCTCGTGCTTTATGTTCTGGATTGTCAGTTTGAGGCTTTAGATACCAGCAACGTACTTGACTACATTGCTAAAAGCATGAGTGTCGGCGGCAAACAGTCAAAAGACCGTTTTATTTTTGTCGTTAATAAACTCGATGATCTCAACTCCAGCGAAGACAGCGTAGAAGAAGACCTCGAAGAAATTAAAAAAATTCTTGAAGAGAAAGGGATAAAAGACCCTAATATTTTCCCTGCTTCTGCTTTGACGGCTCTCGATATCAGGACAATTTTCAGCGGTGTAGATTTAAGCAATTTTGATCGTAATAATGCTGATGACGAAACCAAAAAAGCTTTCGGGAGAATTGAGTCACTCAACAGTAATAGTAATAATGGTGAAAAGCATTTCGAAACATATGCTCCGTTAATTCCAAGTCTTAAAAAGAAAATTGACGGCGAATTGGCAAAGGCAAAAAACGAAAATGATCCTAAGGCTGAAGCCCTTGTTCATAGCGGTATTCTTTCTGTTGAAGCAGCTATCAGCTTGTACGTTGAAAAATACGCAAAGACAGCAAAAATTAAAAACCTTGTCGATACTTTCAACGCAAAATTGGGAAACGCAGAGACTATTGAAAAGCTAAATAAAGAAATCGCGTCTAATAAAAATTTTGCTGAAAAAATTGAAAAAGAAATCATCGTTATTCAACGTGAGCTTCAAAGCGGAGAAAATGCGCGTGAATTTGAGCAGAAAATTTCAGAAATTAATTACAAACGAGAACTTGCTGATGTTATCAAAAATAAGAAAATAGAAATCCAAACTGAAAAAACGCGCAAACTTGAGGCTTCAAGGGGAAAACTTGATAAACGGCAGGCCAAAAATGCTTGTGAAAACCTTGCTAAATTCGCCGAAGAGCTGCAAGCAAAGACCGTAGTTGAGCTCGAGAAAGCTATTTCCGCTCACGTACAGAAAAATGCGCAGGATCTACTCGATCAATATAAACAACGGCTCGAGAATTTAACAGGCGAACTCGAAACCAGCGATAAAATTGAATTAAAACCGTTGGAACTGATGAGCGGAACTGTCAGCGGCAACGCGGATAATTTGATTACAAACCTTGCAAAAACAGAACGAGTTAAAGCAGGCGAACGCTGGGTTGAAAACAGAGATAAACACTGGTGGAATCCGTTTACATGGTTCGATCCCAGCGGCTGGTACGAAAATACTTACAAAAATGTAGAATATATCGAAGGCGAAGAACTTGCGCAGAAATTTTTGGCGCCTTTTGAGGAAAATCTCTATAAAAACATTGAAACCGCCGAAAGATATGCGGCTGAGCAAGCTGAAACTGTCAAAGAGGCTTTTAAAAAAGAATTTAAGAAACTTGACAAAGTTTTGCATGAAAAACTCGAGGCTCTTTCACAAAAAGCTCAGGAACGCGATGACACAGGCACAGCGATTAAAGAATCCGAAGAGCGGCTTGAGTGGCTTCAAGGTATTCGCGGAAGAATTGACGCCATTTTGGAAATCTAACAAGGAGGCTTGGCTATGCCGGTAACTTCAGACTTCAAAAAAGCAATAAAAGAAAAAAACGTAGGCCGCGTCAGAATAATGATGAAAGACAGCTTAGTGCGCGATCCGTCATTTGAGGAATTTGACGAGATGACCCGCGAAGCTGAAAAATATCTCGGCTCGGGCATACTTTACGACAGGCACGACGGCGAAACGTTCAGCACTGATAAGTCAGACTGGAATAAAGCTTACATGAATAATCTTCTGGTAGATTTAATGTCTAATTTTTCGTGTGAACGCCTTGATCATCTTAAAAGCGTCTGCGGTGTAATTTATGCTGACGAAATCAAGAACTCTCAGCAAGCCAAGAGAGTAACAGAAAAGCACCAAACGAGCCGTGAAAAAAACAGCAGTTCATTAATATTTATTATAATTGCTGCTATTTTAATAATTACTCTGCTTATTTTTATAATCATGAGGAATTTTTAAGATTTAATATAATATAAGATAAGATAATATAAGATAAGATAAGAAAGGAGACAGAAAATGCCTGACAAAAATTTTTCGGAACAGAATTCTCTGAGATCTGCCGCGCGGACAGAGAAAAATCTGAGCGAGCGTAAAGAACTCGAGCAGCAAACGAAATTTTTTGAGCAATTAAATTCAGCCTTATCAATGGCCAGCGATGTTGTCTCAAAAAATTATCTGGCTGGGCTTAATCGGCTGGAGGTTATTCCGTTTAATTCAAAAACTGACATCAGCCGTGATTTAAGGATTTTCAAGATTACTGAAATGACCTATGAAAAAGATGAGTTTGCCTCTTATAAATTTGCAGCGGCGTTTAATGCGTTATCGTCGATAAATTGCGCCGTTTTCCTGATAATTCAGAGCGATGGGCAAGACACTTCTTTTTATCTGGGAGTACGTTCAAATGATAAGGCTCACGAAATATCATCAATAAAGAACACGCTTAAAAAAGCACTCATCGGACAGTTCCCGGGCATTAAAATCAATGATAATTATCTTAATGACGACATACAAAATTTAATTTCAAGCATTGATACGCATAGCATCTGTGCTGTTTCCTGCGTTGCCGGCAGCAAAGAGGGCGAAAATAAATTGAACTCAGCTTTTGTTCAGGGGCTTGAAAAATTTGCTTTGTCAATGCAGGGCGAAAAATACACGGCTGTGATTTTAGCTAATAGCAATCCGAGCGAACACATTATAAAACTTCGCAATGACTATGAAACTATTTACAGTAATCTTTCAATGTTTGCCTCGAAACAGATAAGCAACTCTGTAAATAATTCTATAAGCTTTTCAGAGGCGCTGTCTCAAAGCGAGACACATGGAACAAGTTCGTCAACAGGCTCATCCATTACTACAAGCCACTCAACTTCAAAAACTGAAGGGACAAACGAGGGAACTTCGGAAAAGTCTGCGGCTGGAAAAGGATTATTGGTTGGAGGAGCTGCGTTAGGGGCTGCAGCAGCTTTCTTTCCGCCAATAACACCAGTTGCTATCGCTGTCGGAGCATTAAGCGGCCTTACAGCGACAAAAACAACTGGGACAAATTCATCAAAATCTGAAAGCGACAGCGTATCCCAAAGCACTCAAGAAAGCCATGCCATTAATGACAGCGAGAGTAAAAGCCAGACGCGGACGGCAGCTAATCAAAGCGGAACGTCTCAGAGTGTTACATTTACACAAACGGACAAAAAGATCAGCGGCCTTCTTGAGAGAATTGACACACAATTAAAACGTGTCAAAGAATTTGAAAGTCTCGGAATGTGGGAATGTGCGGCTTATTTTATGGCTGAGGACGTTCATACTGCTGAAATGGCGGCATTGTCTTATAAAGCCCTGATGAGCGGTGCAAATTCCGGCGTTGAAACAAGCGCAATAAATTCTTGGAACGAAAGCAGCAGAGATGAACTCGTTAAAGCGAGAACCGCTAAAGTCGCAAAATACATAAAAAATTTCGTCCATCCTGTTTTCAAGTATGGCAGCGGCATACCTGTGACTCCGTCAGCTTTTGTCAGCGGAAATGAATTAGCTTTGCATATGGGCTTGCCCCGTCATTCAGTCCGTGGGCTTCCTGTTATAGAACATGCAAAATTTGAACTTGAAATTATACGTTACGATAATAAAAAGCCTGACCATTCGCTGTATCTTGGAAATTCATTTAATATGGGCAGTGAAACCGCAGGCTGCGTTAATCTTGACCGCGGCAGCCTGACCATGCACACTTTTATTACTGGGTCAACGGGCTCAGGCAAGAGCAGCACTGTTTACGGAATGCTTGAACAGCTCAAAAAAGCAAAAATAAATTTCATGGTAATAGAACCAGCAAAAGGCGAATATAAAAATATTTTGGGAATTTACGATGACGTTTTGGTTTTAGGTACAAACCCAAATTACAGCAAGCTGTTGAAAATAAATCCATTTAAATTTCCTAAAGGCGTTCATGTTCTTGAACATATTGACAGGCTGCTTGATGTTTTTAACGTATGCTGGCCGATGTACGCCGCCATGCCCGCTGTTTTAAAATCTGCGGTGAGTAATGCCTATGAAACTTGCGGCTGGGATTTATTAACTTCACAAAATCGTTTTAATGAAAAATTTTTCCCGACTTTTGCCGATTTGTTATTTGAATTATCGCAAGTTATTTCAACGTCAGCATATTCTCAGGAAACAAAAGGAGATTATATCGGAGCTTTAAGCACGCGTATAAGTTCGCTTACGAACGGGATTAACGGGCAAATTTTCTGCGCTGACGAAATCGACAATCAAACTTTGTTTGACGGCAGCGTCATAATAGATTTAAGCCGCGTTGGTTCAATCGAGACGAAATCGCTGATTATGGGACTGCTTTTAATTCGTTTACATGAATACAGAAGCTCAAACAGCGGGGTAATGAATGCGGCCTTGAAACACGTTACAGTACTTGAAGAAGCTCATCATTTATTGAAGCGCACAAGCACGGAACAAAATTTTGAAGGCGCAAATTTAGCAGGAAAATCCGTTGAGATGTTAGCAAATTCTATTGCCGAAATGCGGACTTGGGGCGAGGGATTTATTATAGCTGACCAGTCGCCGAACGCCTTAGACCCGTCAGCGATCAGGAACACGAACACAAAAATTATTATGCGTCTTCCTGATGAAGCTGACCGCAGACTGGCAGGAAAATCAGCGTCATTAAAAGATGAACAGCTTGAGGAACTTGCAAAACTTCCGGGCGGAGTTGCTGCCGTTTATCAAAATGATTGGGCAGCTCCCGTTTTATGCAAAATCAGAAAATTTGAAACGAGCGCTAAAAAATTTGAGTATGTTCCCGATTTAAGCGAACAGTTTAATGAACGTATGATTAAAAATGCGCTGATGAAATTTTTATTGAAGAGCAGGATTCCGGACAATGCAGAACCTGACCTTGAAATCATCGAACGCGGCTTGAAAAAACTGCCAGTGCATACAAAATTAAAACTTGCCTTGCTTCAAAATGTCCAACAATATAAACGTGACGGGAAAATTGCGTTATGGGACGAAGAAAGATTTTCTGAACTTGCCAAAGTCGTTACGGATTTAATATGCGGCAAAGAACGGCTTGAAAAAATCATCAAGCCGGATTCGTCTGCTCACGAAGTACAGGAATTATTATTTCATGAAATTGACAGGTACGCTCCTGAAATGCCGTCAGCTTTGCAATTTGCAGTCTGCCAGTGCCTCATGAAAAATTATTCACGGACTGACGGCGAACGCTTAAATTTATACTCCGAGTGGCGCGAGTATGCTATTAAAAGAGGAGCTGAAATTAAATAATGTTTCGTTTATTTAAACATTTTAATGAAGTCGAAAAAACGCAACAGGGACTCGAAAAAGCTGTCGAGTGGACGAAAGCAAGAATCGCAGCTCTCGATAAACCTATTGCAATGGAAATAGCTTTTGATAAGTCTGCATCTATGCAAGAAGAACTTTCTCAAAATGTTACGGACTTAAAAGAAGCCAAAAGCGATAACACGGAGCTTGCTGAACCGAGTAAAAAAGAAATCGCAAACGAAACTGATACGGGCTTTGATGATAAGAAAAAGGAAACGCCTTTTTATGACGACAATGGAAATGAGTACCGTATCGGTAACGAGCTTCTTCCTAATAATAGCTATGAGCTGAACGGATATAAGTTCACAACGGACGAAAACGGCAGAATTATTTCGGCGGAGGGAACTTTGCATATGACAGAGCGTGAAAAACGCCTCAGAATCAAAGATTCCATAGAAGATATCGGCAAGGGGGATCAGAGAGAAGGGGACGACAGAGGGCATTTAATCGGCGATCAATTTGATGGCCCTAATGGGATGGAGAACTTAATCCCACAAGATGCTGCTATTAACCAAAAAGACTATCGAACTTTTGAGAACCAATTAGCAAACGCAGTAAAAGAAGGAAAAACTGTGTATGTGAAAGTTGAACCGTATTACGAAGGAGCTTCCCGCAGACCGAGCGATATTGTAGTAACATATAATATCGATGGCAACGAAAATATCAGGGTTTTTCCTAATAATAAGGAGGCAGTATAATGAATAGCAGAGTCTTTCAGGAGATATACGATGTTTTAGCGGTACTTCTCCCTGAACATTGGAAGAAAGTAATTTTTCGAGCGGCATATACTACGGGCAGTTATAGCATAAAGTATTATGTTGAAATTGAGGACGGCACATTTGTCGATTGTTTTTCTTTGCCTGGAATTTCGCGCTCCCAGCTCATCGAGGCTTTTATAAGCATTAATAAGATTATATCCGCAGATCGGAAAGAATTATCCGAAAAAGACAAATGGTCGGTTCTGACGATGATTATTAATACGGATGGGACGTTTAAGACGGAGTTCGAATATACGGACATCACAGAAAATGCCGTATCATATCTTGAAGCGTTGGAAGAGAAGTATTTGAAATAATTATAATTATTATGAAAAAATACTATCTGTCAAAATTTCATACAGCAGGCATTTTCATGCCTATCGTCTCGAAAATACAGGAGATTTCCTGATGATTATTACTCCTGAGAAAGCAATATAAAAAAATGCCAGTACCTTTATTTATAAAAAATTTAGGAGGTACTGGCTGTTTATTTCCAGCTCTTTATTTAGACGAGAATTTATTTTTATTTAATTCAAATTTAAATTCTTTAAATTCATAGGAGAAAAAACTTATGGCACGCGCAATTACTTCATTTAGAATAAGACGACTGCTTAATCTGGTAACATTCCTTCGCAAAAAAGGTGAATACGGCGCAGAGGTTGCTGATATTATGGATTACTGCGAATATAATGACCGCCGTGCACTTCAAGAAGATATAAGAATGTTACGAGATGAATACAGAACAGAAATAATTTTTAAGCGAAAGAAGCCTTATAGGTACTGCCTAAAATCCGAGGGCGATTTTTTGCTTTCATTAAATCTCAACGAAGAAGATGTCATAGCTTTGGCAGCGGGTTTGGGAATGGTATCGCATTTTATTCCGCCTATGGAAAATAATTGTAAATTTCTTTGGGATAAAATAAAAAAAATTTTGCCGGAAAATTTGGTAAATTTCGGTCAATGGCTTTCGGGCGTTGCAACAGTAGCAACGCCGGTTTCAGGCATGAACGCTGAAATTTTTAATACTATATTAAAAGCCCTGCGAGACAAATCAATGCTTGAACTTAATTATACTTCGCCGTACAAAAAACGTGAAACACATTCGCATATCCTCGCGCCGTGGGGAATTTTCTTCCGCGCTCATGCTTGGTATTTACTCGCTGGGAAACAAGAACAACAAATTCCTTACGTGTTTCGAATTTCAAGAATCAGCAAAGCTGAAATTCGTTCTGATATTGTATTTATCGAAAAGCCCAAGAATTATTCGCAGGAAATTTTTACTGCTTCAGCTTGGTATGCCGCGCCAGGAGAATTAAATTTCAACATAAAATTAAAAATCGTAGAACCAATGGCTACAATAGTTATGGAAACAACATGGAATCCAACGCAACAAACTCGAAGAATTGACAAAGACACAATCGAATTAACGGCTCACGTTCCAGATCTGAAAGAAGCAGCTCTCTGGGTACTTTCATCTGCTCCATATATCACAGTTGAAGAGCCTTACGCACTGCGGGAAATCGTATGGGAATTAGCTCAAAAAATGATGACCTTAAACAGCATATAATAAATATTTTGAAATATAAGTTATAATTACTTTATAAATATGGGCATTCAACATCTTAAGATAGAAAGGCAGAGATAAAAATGTCAGATAAAAAGAATAGCAAGAAAACAAAAATTAGTTTAGAGCATTTAATTAATATTGTTATTTTGCTTATTGGAATAATTACGATATGCATAGGCGTATTTGTAAATGAAAAAGCTGAAACTATACTGGTTAGTATAGGAGCATCTATGGTTGCAAGCTCAGTAGTTTCATTCCTGACTTCAATTTATATTTTAAAATACCAACGAGCAAAAGAAATTTCAGAAATATGGGGAATTCATTCTATTCAAGAACAACGTGCCATAATGAATATTCAAGTTAATGAACATATGCTTAGAGCAAAAGAGCATATCGATATTATTGCATACGGGCTTAAGTCATTAAGAGAAAATAGAACTTATGTTATTGAAAATGCCTTAAAAAGAAATGTTCAAATAAGAATTATTACAGTAAGTCCTAATAATAGTATTTTATTATTTAAAGATAAAGATGAAAATAAGGTTGAAGGCAGCACAGCTAAATCTATTAAGGAACTCATAAAATGGGCAAGTCAGCTGAAAGTAAATAACAATAATATCGAATTTAGATTTTGCGAAACATTGCCTTCTGAACTCTATTACAGGGTGGATAATTATGTTTATGTAGGCCCTTATCAATTTGGACGTGAAAGTCAGCGCACTATTACTACAGAATACAAAGCTCCCGGAGACGGTTTCAAATATTATACAGGCTATTTTGAATATTTGTGGGATAACAAAAATTTTTGTTCAAATCATAGTTTCAGTTCTGATGTATAGCTAAAGCACTTAGAAACTAAAATCTCAGGGGGCTTTTGCTTGGAAGTCTGCACCGGAGCTTTTCTGTCAGTTCAGGACCTCTCCCCCATAGTAAGATCAAGACTATAAATTTTTAAAGTGTGTTAGCTATAAAAATATCTCCAGAGAAATTTATTTGCTGCTGTTATAATAACGTGATTATATTTTCACAATTTAATCAAGCCCCGCAGCGTCAAGCACTCGCTTACGGAGCTTGATATAAGCCTTACGCCTGTATTAACCGAGAATGTACACTGGTAAAATTATTACAAAAATTTTAAATTAAATTTTAATTTTTAATTATAAAGCCTCGAGCTGCTGCGCCCGATACTCGACAGCTTGCAAGTCGCCCTGAGCTTCGACTCGATACTTTTCCCACGCGAAGTCAGCCGCCGGTGCTGCAAAAATTTTTATTCCAAATTCCTCCTGCCAGACTTTTAAATAACTCGACTTCAAAAATTCTGCGATGGTCGGGTTCATCTGAATTAAAATTGCTTCGCACTTGTTCGTTAAGATTATCTTGCGGATAAATCTTTTAATCTCCATTGCCATAGTGTCCTCACGCAGAACCCAGCCGTTGTCAGAGCAAAACGGGCAGCCTCGGGTCAGCACGCTGCGCAGGTCAGGCCGGCCGCGTTTGCGCGTCAGCTCCACAAGTCCTAACTGCGTAACACTAAATACTCTTGCCCGAGACCTGTCATTTATAAATGCCTTCTCAAGCCGCGATATTAACGTCCGGCGGTCCTCTTCATATTCCATATCAATAAAATCTACTACTATAATACCGCCGATAGATCTTAATCTTAACTGCCGTGCTATCTCGTCGGCTGCCTCAAGATTTGTTGCTAAAGTCGTGAGGCGCATATCATTGCCGCCGATGAACTTGCCTGTATTAACATCTATCACTGTCAAAGCTTCAGTCTGGTCTATTATTAAATAAGCTCCGGACTTAAGCCAAACTTTACGATCTAACGCCTCTGCGATCTCACGCTCTATGCCGTAATACTCAAATATCGGCGTTATACCGTTGTATAAACTAACCTGCGGCCTTGAGTTTACATTATAAAAAGTCTCGGCAAAGTCATTCACATGCGTAAACTCTTCACTGCTGTCAACTATAATTTCGTCAACGTCGCCGTGGACTTCGTCGCGCAGCACGCGGCCAAGCGCGCCCATATCTCTATACAGCAGGCACGGCGCGTTCTGCAGCTCAGCTCCGCGCTTAATCTCACGCCATAATTTTATTAAAGACTTAATATCCGCGCTTAATGCCTCTTCGTCAACTCCCTCGGCTGCCGTCCTGATTATTAATCCAAAATTAAAATTTTCGCTGCACTCGACGCTTTTTAAATCTTTAGCGAACTTTCTAAGCCGCTTGCGTTCGGCCTCACTTGCTATGCGCCGTGATACTCCCGTCTCGTTGCCGTTAGGCACTAACACTACGTAACGGCCCGGCAGCGATATGCGCGGCGTGACCCGAGCGCCTTTATTTTTACGCGCAGCCTTAGTGACTTGCACTATAATTTCCATCTCGGGCTTAATCTCCATGCCGTGAGCGTCGTTTAAATATAAAAATGCGTTGCGGCCCTCGCCTATCGTTGCGAACGCTGCATTAAGCCCGGGCACTACGCTCTCAACCCGAGCTTTATAAATCTCACCGGCCTTTTGATTGTCCCACATTCGCTCTATAAATATCTCAGCCAGCCGTCCCCGCTCGACTATCGCCACCCGAGTTTCTTCGTTCTCACGCGTGTCGGCGATAATCTTACGGTCAAACTTAATGCCGGCCGCAGCATCATCAATATTTATGTTCAAACAAAAATCCTCCTGATTTAAATCTTTAATTAATAAATTTCATTAATATATTAAGCTCAAACAAAATTTTTCGCGTCAGTATTTAAGCCCGAAAATTTAGAGTATAATTAAATTTATTTTTAATTTTAGATTAAAGGGGATTTTATTATGAGCGATGCGATTTTCGATAAATCGTGGCAGCG
>JAFVEW010000237.1 GCA_017475805.1 Synergistaceae bacterium
AAAAATGTAACAATAGCTGCTACAGCGGGTACAGCTGGATTAGGCGTTGCTGGTTTAGTCACGTGGACTGTAAAAAAAAACGACGAAGACCTAATCGTTAACCAGCAAAGTTTGGCTGATACCTACATAGCTTATGACATTAGTGCGCTTTCAAGCATGAGTGCCGGAATGTACCCCGTTATAATCGAGGCTACTTCCGGTGATTTTACTCAGAAGGCTACTGTTAACGTTACTGTAAAGGACAGTAGCGGCGGTGGTGATCAACCTGACGATCCAACACCTACCCCACCGACGACTTATGATTTTAGTATCTCGCCAAATACCAACAGCCTTGTCGTAAATAAGGGCGGCGATGCCAGAACGGTAACAATTACGGTCAGCGGTACACCCAGCGGCGATTTGACTTGGGACAATCATCAAATTTCGGGTTTATCGATTGAGTTCACAAACAAAAGCAACTCAGGAGCAACCGTGAGTGTAAAAGCCGACAGCTCGTCTTCTGTTGAAAACGCAACAGTAACCATCGAAGCGACTGACGCGGCCGGAACAACCGAGCCGACAACGTTCAAGGTCAGAGTTTCAGGAGGTTCTGGCGGCTCGAGCGAGCCTGACCCTATAGATACGGACGATTATGAAAGCCGTATCTCTTCAATCTCGTCAACAATTAAAAGTTACTTTGAAAATTCCGCCGGATATGGCGTCGGCGTACTTGCTGACTCAGAAGAGAATTTCTCATCAGATGGAGTGAGTATTGCTAAAGACTCTGACGTTGATTTTGAAGCTTTTGAAGAACTTGATCCTCCTGAAACGCCGGTAGCAGCTTTGCCGGAAATTTTAGAGGACGCGTTGACTGAGTCTAAAATCTACGTTTTCAAGAGCATGAATGGAGTTTCAATCTCTGACACTATTACAGACCTTATCAACGAAAAACAGTTACTCGAAGGCGAAGAGATTTTCGTTCACATGATCCCTGATGGAGAATTAGCGTCAAGCGCAGATTACGGAATTTTCCTCGACGACGACGGCAACGAAATCACGACAGCTTTGACAAGTTATCCTTCAGGATTTAACATCGCAGCGTATCTCGAAGAAGAAACGAGCTATTTGCCCGTAATTTCAAAGTATAAACTTTCGTTTGACGTCGTTGAAGGTACGAATCTGACCCTCCCTGCCGGTGCAACAAGAACTTTGCACTTCGTCGCTAATAAAGACGTGCACGGCTGGAGTGCCTCAATAGACGAGGAAGAAGCTATCGAGTTCCCGTCGGCTATGGTTACTCAAGGCAACACCGCGAGCATTCCTATTCAAGCTGACGCTGACGCCGAGCTTGGTGATTATGGCGTTACGATAATCGCTGAAGACGTTGACGGAACTGAAGCCGAATTAAATATCACCGTAACGGTTACTGCTCCTGTTCATACGTTAACGCTCTCGGCTGACGCTTCATACATAAGTCTCACTCGCGGCGGTGTTTCTAAGAACGTAACGATAACGGCGAGCGGTGATATTGACACAAGTAAGTTGAGCTGGTCGGTTAAAAATAACGGAGGCTTAATCGTCAGAGATTCTGGAATCTCGAGCAGCACGAGACACACGTATTCAATCGGTGCATCTTCGGACGCGACTATAGGCTCTCATACAGTCGTTATCGAAGTTTCTGACGATGTCAACGTCAAGACCGTAAGCATTACTGCTAACGTCACTTCTTCCGGCGGCGGAACAAGTGATGATCGTAAACAAGATTTTATAGATAACCGCTCTGATATACCCGTAGGACTTTTAGAACCGGTTAATGAAAGCGTCATAAGTTCCAGCAGTTTCTTGAATGCGATAAAGAGCATTTTAGCGTCTGCCTATGACGTCGCTTCTCTTGACATCAGTGCTTTCTCTTCTACGAGGCGCACTGCCGCTCAAGTTACAGAGAGCTTTGAGGATGAAGGCGAAGAAATTGTTTTAGCCTTGCCGCTCTTAGAGAAAGGTACGATTGAAGAAGCAAAAGTTTACGTTTTTGTCGTCGATATACGAGATAAACTCGCAGAAGCTATGAATGCTAACGTCATTAATTACAATTCGCCGTTATACGTTCGCGCTACGAAGTTGAACGTCAAGAGTGGAGATGTTGATAGTGATGACGTATCCGAGGTCGTTTCACTAGCTGATGCAGAAGATAGAGGAGTTTTCCTTGACGATGATGGTAATGAACTCACTACTGCACAAGAAATAACCAGGGCTAAAGACAATGGCAAGAATGTCAATGTCGCGGTATATCTTGAACCTGACACTGATTATTCAATCGTCATAACAACAGACGCGGACAATGGCGGCGTTATAGGTCCGTCTGGAGCAGGCTGTATCGCAGGCTCGACGCTTGGCTTGATAGCTATGTCGCTTTCTTCAGGTATTTTCCATATTCGCAAAAAAACTAAAAGAAAATAGCCTTTAACTTTCAATAAAAATTAAATCCCGGTAGGAGATTTCCAAGCCGGGATTTTTTATATGCAAAAAATTTTTTATTTTAACGATGTAAAACTTTGGAAAGAAATTCTTTTGTTCGAGGCTGCTTAGGATTGTCAAAAACTTCGTCAGGTGTGCCTTCTTCGCTGATAACTCCGCCGTCAATGAATAAAACTCTGTCGGCAATTTTATGAGCAAATCCCATTTCGTGAGTAACGAGATACATCGTCATTCCTGAGTCAGCTAATTCTTTCATGACGTCAAGAACTTCACCGATCATTTCAGGGTCTAATGCGCTCGTAGGCTCGTCGAACAATAAAACTTCAGGATTCATTGCCATAGCACGGGCGATCGCTACTCTTTGCTTCTGACCGCCTGAAAGTCTGTCCGGCCATTCGTCAATTTTGTCAGCAAGTCCGACACGGGCTAAAAGTTCTTGAGCTTTTGCTTCGGCTTCTTCCTGTGTCATGATTTTTAACTGAACGGGCGAGAGCGTCAGATTTTTTCTTACTGTTAGATGCGGGAACAAATAAAAATGTTGAAAGACCATTCCCATTTTTCGCCGGACGAGATTAATATCGCAGGTCGGTGATGTGGTATTTTCGCCATTGAAAATTATCTCGCCGCTCGTAGGCTCTTCCATGCGGTTTAAGCAGCGCAGGAACGTGCTTTTTCCTGAACCTGACGGGCCGATGACAGCGATTTTTTCGCCTTTATTAATTGATGTTGAAATGCCGTTAAGAACGTTTAATTTCGTACCGTCTTGACGTATAAAAGTTTTATGAAGGTCTTTAACTTCGATAACTGCCATTTTTGAATCCCTCCCTTAACGGCGGCCGCGACTCAGCCATTCTTCTAACTTGCGGACGACATACGTCAAGAACAGCACGATAATCAAGTAAATAATCGCGACCATTACTAACGGCTGTGAATGTTCGAGCGTCAAAGCCTGAATATTTTGTCCGGCTCTCGTCAAGTCATCAATGCCGATATAGCCAGCGACTGAAGTTTCTTTTAACATTGCTATAAACTCATTGAAAAGCATCGGAATAACGTTTCTCAAAGCCTGAGGCAAAACTACAAACCTCATCGACTCACCGTAAGACAAGCCAAGAGAGCGAGCTGCTTCCATTTGTCCGGGATCGATTGATTCAATGCCGCCTCTAAAAATTTCAGCGACATAGGCTCCTGAATTTAAGCCGAACGCAAGAATCGCTATATATTGAGTGTTCAGATTTCGAGCCGAAGCAAAAATCGTGAAGTTCCAGATTAAAAGCTGTACCATCGCGGGCGTGCCTCTAAGAACAGTTATATAAGTGTTCGCTAATTTATTAAGAAGAGGAATTTTAGCTCCGCCTTTGTAAGCCACTCGAATGACGCTGAGAATTAATCCCATTGCAAGGCCTATTAAAGTCGCTCCCGAAGTCATAAAGAGAGTAGCTTTGAGACCGTCAACGAGCATCATATATCTTTTATCTTTTATGAAATTCTGATAAAAACGCCTGTTGAAATCCTGCCACGCTGCCGCCGTGAAAAATCCTGAACTATACAATAAATAAAGCAGGAAGAGGGCGAACACTCCTAAAACTATATCGCCTCTGCCTGCTCCGTCGCGCTTATTAAAAATATTATTTCTCATAGTCGTCTGCTCTGACTAAAGCAATTTGTTTTGCGCTCACGTAATTATCAGAAAAATCCATGTTCTCTTTTCGTTCTTCGGTTACGGTCATGCCGGCGCAAATCATGTCGACTTTATTCGTGGAAACGGCCATAGGAAGAGCGTCAAAATTCATGTTCTCGATGACTAATTCTCTATCTAATTTCTTGGCGATTAAAGCGCACATTTCGATATCAATTCCGATATAGCCTGAGCCGACTTTTAATTCATAAGGAGCAAAGCCTGCTTCAGTTCCTACAACGAGAGTGCCGCCTTTCGCGCCTTTATTAAAGTCTATATCTTCGGGTTTGATTGAAGACGAGTCGCCGTCTAAAAATGCCGTGTAATATTTATCAATAATTTTATCAAGAGTTCCGTCTGCTTTGAGTTCTTCGAGGGCTTTATTAACGGCCTCAACAAGTTCCGTATTGCCCTTTCTAAAACCAATCGCGTAACTTTCTTCCGAAAGGACTTCGTCCATGATCGCAAGACCTTCGACTTCACTAAGGAATCTACGCGCAGGCATTTCGTCCATGACAATAGCCCTGATTTTGCCCTGACGGAGTGCCGCGACCGCGTCGACGTATTTTTCGTAAGTCGTGAGTAAAAGACTTTTATTCTCGCCTAATAAATCTTCAGCGATATACTGGCCTGTCGTACCGCGCTGTGCTGCAAGTTTCTGAGTTTTGAGGTCGTCAACTGTCTTGAGCTTAGGCTCATCCGCAAAAGAACTCACGCAAAACGCAAAAATAAATAGAACTGTAATAGCTGCTAAAAATTTTTTCATGATAAAAGATTAAACCTCCTGAAAAAAAATTAATTTCTCTCGAAATTTGTGAACAATTAATTATATAACAATTACCCTTAAAAATGGCCATAAAAAACGATGAACAAAACATTTTTTAATCAAACCCAAAACACGAATAACCCCGCACCTCAATGGTACGGGGACTAAATGCTTTTTCATTTATCCTTATGCTTCTGAAGTGATGCTGACTTTTTTGTGAGCTTTATCCTGAGATTTTTCTGCAACTTCGACGGTTAAAACGCCGTTCTTGAAATTAGCCTTTGCGCTCTCGGGGTCAGCTTCTGCAGGGAACGAAATAACTCTTTCGACCTTGCCCCAGCTTCGCTCGCTCCTGAAGTAGTTTTTATCTTCGCCGCCCTCTTTAGTTTCAGATTTCTTTTCTGCTGAAAGCGTGAGCCTGTCAGAATAGACATGAAGGTCAACATCGTTGGGAGCGATTCCTGGAAGTTCGGCTTCAACGAAAATTTTTCCGTCTTTTCGGTATAAATCAACTTTTGCTCCGAAACTTGCGAATCCTTTTTCAAAAAACGGTTCTGTGATTCCCCAGCCTATTCTGTCAAACATGTCCATAGGGTCTTCCATCATTCTTCTCATCATCGGATAAAAATTATCTCTTGCCATTTTTAACAATCTCCTTTTAACTTTTAACTTTCAATTTCTGCTTGTGATTTTCTCTCACAACGGTGCAAATTATAACTCTGACCTTTATAAATCAAATCCGAAAATTTGACTAACATTTACTAATAACTTTTACTGACGTTATAAAAAATTAGGAATTAGGAGTGAGGAATGTAGTTTTCTTCTCAAAATCTAATCTTAACGGAGATAAATTAGTCGCCCGAAACAAGAAAACTTTTCACTTCCTACTTGCAAAAAGAAAACTTAATTAAATGCCATTCAGGCATTTAATCCTACATGCCGCATTTTGATTGTTGTGAAACCTTCGCCGTTTTTTCACTCCTAACTCCTCACTAAAAAGAAAACTCCCTGCCTCATGCCGCGAGACAGGGAATTTCTTCATTAGGTTGGTTTTGTTTTATAGATAACGCCGTTACTTAACGTAGCGTCGTTCGCTGAATTTAATTACTTGCTCTTTTTGATTAAAGCAAGTACTGCTAAAGCTGCGATACCTGCAAAGCCTGCGTTGCATCCGCCGCCTGAGCCGCCTGTGCTGCCAGGATTGTCAGGATCGGGCTGTACGTTGTTCGTAGCTTCGACAACTGCGTATGTTGAGCCTGCTGTAAGCTCTGCTTCGGCGTACGTTGACTTTCCTGAAGTGATCGCGTTGTGGTTGACGTCAGTAAGAGTTGCTGCGGTGAATTCACCAGCTGCTGCTACAGAGGCTTCTGCTGTTGTCGGTGTAACTTCAACGAAGAAGACCTTTGAAGAATATGCGAACGTTCCGGGATAGGCAACATCGACTTTTTCGCCAGCTGTTCCTGCAGGAACGAAGACTTTGTCGCCAACTGTGAAGTTATCGAAATCCTGTTCTTCAAGAGCTTTCAATGCCTCAGTCTTCTGGGCGTCTGTTGCTGCAGATTCTGTAACTTCTGCGTACTCTTTTGTCGGTTCATCAGGCTGTGTCGGCTCGTCAGGCTCGCTGCCGTCGAATGATGCTGTCGTGTTCAATCTTGCGACTGCCACTACGTCGTTCTTGCTGCCAACGAACTTAAGGCCTTCGCCCGCTGTGTTAAAAGCATAAAGAGCTGTGCTGTCTACAATCGTTAAGGCATCGCCATTCGCATTCATTTCGATTGCTCTGCCGAGAGTGGTGAAACTTGGGAGATCATCGCTGGTAATATCAGCTGATTTCGTGCCGTTCCATGAATAGACTTTCTTAAGATCGCTGGTTAATGCATAGAGCTTGCCGTTGACGTTGTCGCCCGCGATTGCGCTAACACTAATTCCGGGAAGAACGCTCTTTGTCTGTGAGGCCATGTCGGTTAAAGCGTCTTTAAGATTCTCAAGGGCATCCGCGACTGCTGCTGCCGATGAATGGCTTCTTGCCTGCGCTTCGGCCGTTGCCGCTGCACTTGCTGCAGACGTTGCAACTGCTGAAATATCGTCGTAGCCGATTGCAGTATCCTGGGCTTTTATCAAAGCCGTTGTGAGCGTTTCGTCTGCTGTATTACCAAGATTGTTCAAGAGAGCCAAAGCACATTCCGCTTTGTACTGGGCTAATTCAACAGCAGCACCAGTCGCAGCAGTCGCCATAGCATCCAAAGCTTCCAAAGAGGCTTCTAAGGCTAACTGTGCTCCTAAGGCCACTTTCACTGTCGTCTCGAGATCTTCCACTGTCGCATCTGCTGCTGTAACCGCATCCTTCATTAAAGCCTCTTTGCCTTCGGTCGTTTTTGCCTTGACTGCCGTAGCGATAGCTTCAGCAACTGCAGCTGTCAAAACACCCGTGCCATCTTCCGCAGTATTCCGTAAAGTAACTAATGCAGGGAAACCTGCAAGTGCAAATAGCGGACCTTCTTGATTACCAGTAGTATTTGGGTCAGTATCCTCAGCCATTAGACCTTCTAACGCATCTGTAAGGGCTTGCTGCCTAGCCACTATACCCGCTAAAGCAACTTTTTTGGCATCTGTGCCAGTTGCGGTAAGATAAGCGCTTACAGCCGTGTCCATAGCTGTCGCTGCAGTCACAAGAGCTTGAAGATCATTAGCTACCACAAGGTTTGACAAACCTTCACCATTATTAGCATCATCCAACTCCACTGTACCACCAGCTAAAGCTGTCCCGGTTACTGTTGTACCTGTCGCCTCTGAGGCTTCATCGGCCTCCGCTGCAACTGTTGCTGCTGTCAACGTGCCTAACGCACTCGCGTCGGCTATCGCGCCCTTAATGGTCAAAGCCGCTATTGCAAGTTTTGCCAAGTTTGAAGTTGTTGTTGTGGGGGTGCCATTTCGAGCGGACATCTTTATCAATGCATTCACAAAATCCCTCAGGTCGCCAGCCAAGCTGACAGCGTCCGCGGCGTCTTTCAAACCTGCATAGTAAGCTGCAAGGGTTGTAACTGCACCAAGAGTCCTAACTCCCGTCTCACCAGCTACATAAAACTTTTCGCCGATAGATCCAAGGCTCTTAAACTTCTTAATAGGAGAATAGGTTACAACGTCATCCGCCATAGGTGATGTTGTCGCTCCATCATAGAACGAAATTGAGCCGTTTGAATTTATTGTCATTGCAGGTGCATAGCCGCCCTTATCTGTCATGGCCACGCTGTTAAGCAACGTTTTCAATGCTTTTGAGTTGGCACCTAATTTCGTACTTGCAGTTACGCCAGTGAAGGTTGAAAGGACGTTGCCAAGCGCATTCTGTGCCGATTGGCTAAGTTCAACACCGCTTGCACTAAGTGCGTCTAAAGCGTCGCTTAATGCTGTAGCTGCGTCTGAGGCATCTGTAGCGGCTGCTACGGGAGCGGCTTGCGGAACAGCAGCAAGAAATCCTGTGCCCTGAGCCGTGAAACCACTTTTAGCCGTAGCATCATACGCATAAAGTCCTGCTCTTCCTACGACAGCTATAGAAGAATCGCCAGACTGCGTAAATGAAGTAACCTGTCCAACTTTGGCAGCTGTCTTTTCAGCATTACGAGGGTTGGTATAAACAACATCGCCGCTCGCTTTAACTTTGACATATCCGCCATTGCCGGCAGCTACTGCTGTATCGTAATCTTGGCTATTCGTGAATAATCTAACGTCAGTGCCTAAACCAGCGGTAGCAATTCCAATATTATCGGTAGAAAGTGTAACGAGTTTACTTTCGTCAACTTTAAGAACACCAACTTTGCCATACAAATCTGAATAAACATACGTCTCACCAGCCGCAAAAGCCGCCGACGCAAAAACCATAGTCACTAAGGTTATAGCGACTAATAAAGCGCTAAATTTTTTCAAAATTAAAAACCCCTTTCAAGAAATTTTTTTTCTTGTTTATATATAAAGAAATCCCTCTGTCCATGTTATTGCAGGGGCGGCATCCCCATGACGAACAGAAGGATTGATTTATATCATCCTTTGAAAAGTCTTTTACTGGAAAAATATTTGTGATATACTTGCGGGTTAGGCTCTGATAATAAGGGCTTGCGAATAGCGCATAAGTGTGGCTGTAAGCTGTAAGCTGATTATACCGAGTTTCATCTTATAAT
>JAFVEW010000238.1 GCA_017475805.1 Synergistaceae bacterium
AGATAGGCGACACTCTCTATGCTATAAAACTTGCAATCATCGACGGTGAAATTAAAACTCACGACGATGAAATTAAATTTGTAAAAGAAAGACTGGGGAGTTAATATCCCCAATCTTAAAACACAACCTGAACTAAAAACATATAAAGCCATGTGCCTGCGATTATGCTGAGCAGCGTGTTACGTTGCCAAACATGAAGTAAAATTACAAGTAAACACGCAAGAATTTCAGGAAGGCCGTGAGAATTATCAAAAAAGTTTACGCCTCTTAAACAATATACAGCTAACATCATCATCACAGCATAGGGCAAAACTCGTCCAAGATACAAAATGAAATCCGGCGTTCTTTTACTAAATGCTATGAACGGCAAAAATCGCAATAAACTTGTTACAGCTCCAGCGATTAAAATTATATAACCAGCATGAATGTCAAACATTTGTTTCAATTTTCTTTCTTAAGACAAAAAGCATGACCGTTATTAAAATCATTGACGGAATTAAAAAATTTTCTGAACCGAAAATTATTAAACTTAGTACGCTCGCAAGCAAGCCAGTAAGTGCTGGATAATGATTTTCAGTATTAAGCCACTGCTCAACACAAATTGTTATAAATAACGCTGTCAATGCAAAATCTATTCCCTTTGAGTTAAACGGTATAATCTGACCAAGTAAGCCGCCCAAAAATCCGCCTATAACCCAGTAAGATTGATCTAAAAGTGATACCCAAAAACAATAATTTTCATCTCCAGATTCACAAACGAGTGAATAAGTTTCGTCAGTGAGGGCATAGATCATGTAAAATTTTTTTAGGCAGTGAATATTTTTATAACGGTTTACCATTGAGATTCCGTAAAATAAATGCCGTGCGCTTACCATTAATGACGTCAAAGCTGTTGCTGCAAAGGACGCGCCTGCAAATAAATCAATCGCTACAAACTGCATAGTCCCGGAATAAATTATTAATCCTGCAGCTAAAGACCACAAGGCGTTATAACCTTTTGCATTCATTAAAATTCCGTAGCCGATGCCAAGAACTAAATAGCCCGTCAGCACCGGCAACGAATCTTTGAAAGCTCGCTTAAAATTTTTCATTTACTATTTAATTTGCAGCACTTAAAGCAAGCTGTAATTCTTCGCCGTCTAAATTCACGTCGATTTTTGAATTTTCGCCGTTTTCACTCGTGATTTTTTGAGACAGCATAAAATCAGCTAATTTATCTTCGAGCATTGACTGAATTGCGCGGCGTAACGGTCTCGCTCCGTATTTAGGTTTGTAGCCTTTTTCTAAGATTTTTTCTTTGACTTCTTGAGTAATATCGATTTTTACGCCCTTAACGTCAAGACGTTCCGATAAATCCTCGAGCATTGTATCAATGATTTTTAATAAATTTTCACGCGACAAAGGCTTGAACACTGCCATTTCGTCAATTCTATTCAAAAATTCAGGCCTGAAAGTTCGATTGGCTTCCTCTAAAATTATATTTTTAGTTCGCTCCCAATCACGTTGAGATTGACTTTCAGCACTCGTTCCGAAGCCTAAAGAATTACCCTGTTGAGCTTCTTTTGCTCCGACGTTGCTCGTCATGATTATGACGGTGTTGCGGAAATCAACTTTGCGGCCTTGTCCGTCAGTTAATTTGCCGTCGTCAAGAACTTGCAGCAAAATATTTGAAAGATCTGCGCAGTAAA
>JAFVEW010000239.1 GCA_017475805.1 Synergistaceae bacterium
ATTCAAGATGATTAGACGGTGGCACACGCAGGTCGTCCAAATTTTCCGCGTTGTCCATGTAAATTAATTTCCGTAACGCTATTCGCTGAATATCGCCCGGCAACTTTCGGGAAAATTCGCGGTGAAAAATTTTTTCGGCTTCTCTATCAGCAAAACTTAAAATTCCCATTCTAAATATCTTGCGTGTTTAGCGTCTTCGCCTGTGCCTTCAGAGAAAAATGCTTTATATTTTCTTGACGAATGCCTTTTAATTCTCGCTTTTAATAATTCAGCACGCGCTATGACCTTGTAATTTTTATCTAAAAATAACATCGTTCCGCCGAAGTCGCGATTATATTGCGATGAGTTTTTTATAGTAACGCTCACGCTGTCGAAGCCGTAAGCAATGCTTGAATATGAAAAGCCGCTTTTACCTCTGATAGCTCCGTCAATAATAACGGCCTCGCTAATAGCCGCAAAAATAAAAATCAAGCTAAAACTCAAAATAAATTTTCTCAAAATTTTTTCTCCTAAAATTAAAAAGTTTCTTAATGAAATATAATAGCAAATTCAGAAATATTTTGAGAAGGGAAAAGTTTTCGTGGCGAAGAATAAGGTGCTTCATCAGGCAATGAAGACTCAGATGGAATGCATTTTCCTGTTGAGCACCCTATTGATTATTTCCATGACAATGTCAATGTCATCATCTGTTGAGCAATTTTGCGGGACTGTAGCACGAGGAGCAACTTTGATGCCCGGTAGTACAATCTTTATATTGCCGTTGTGAAATGCAATCGCCGCCGCCACAGGACACGTAACAGTCTTTCTACGAGCCCTTAACATGGCAATAAGGTCAGGAACATCATTAGATTTAACATTGGGGTAAATGTTTATTTGAGTTTGCCTTTCGATAACGGCTGCGATTTTTTCTCCATTGCTTCTCTTGTATTGTTTGACATCGTATCCGCCGCTAACAGCGACAATTTGAGTGTAAATTTTTTCACCGACAAATTCCATATTAATTCTCGTATCTAAATGTTCGGCAATCTCAGAAACTGTCAACGGCGGATTAGGAGGAGGGACGATTATTCCTTCACGGCCATTCTGAGACCAAATCTTCAGGGCTTTGTCCTAGAGAAGATTTTTGCGGTTCACGAGAGTATCTTGCGTCCAACTATGTTGTTCATAAATATAAGAATTTAATTTTAATTGACTGTTTCTCAAGCCGTGTTTTTTGTCGATAAAAGAGTTATCTATTATTTCTAATTTTGGCTCAACAATAGTTAAATTTGCGATTGTATCTACGTACCTTTCATGAAGTCCATAAGCATTTGCACCAAGTTCCTCTGCCCATCTGGGTAAAAGTGTTTCCGGCATAACACGTTCAACCCTGAAATTTTTAGGGTTAATTGAGTCGTTAATATCTCTATCAAAGTTTTCGAGCATTCCAAGTATATATTTACAACGTTGTTTGCTGACAAGTTTACATGAAACAAACTTGTCAAAAAATTCTTGATTGTTGGGGAATCTCTGGTTGTCTCTTAGTTCTGAAAAGGCTGTTTTTATAGATTCCACATAATTTTGTGCGTTAATTCTTCGTCTAAGTCTCGCAAAAGTTTGATTCATACTGTTTGAACTCAGACTGCAAACATCTCGTCTAACGACATAGCTTATGCACATGTACATAATTTGAAGCAGTTGTTCTTTCGAAATTACCCCCCTTCTGAAGTCCGCATGAATTTTTAATAGGAACGGGTAAGAAACTTCCATTTTCAATTCTCTAATTTCAGAATAGACCGATTGAAATTCAGTGTCAGTATGCCTAGCAAATATGATATTCGTGTAGTCTTGGGCTTTTTTGTAAATATCACTACAAATGGTAGAAACTGTAACGTTCTCAGGTCTGGTTGTATCGTAAAACCATGTTTTAAAAGTCTCATAAAGCTGTTCTTCGTTTGGAATATTAGCCATATACATCGTAATATAATCTTTGAAAAAATCATCCATTAACGTTGTATTTTTTTCGCTATCGCCAAACAGTTCTTCCATTTTAGACCAATAATTATTATAAATTCTAGTCATAGTTCTTCGATCGAGGCTCATGAGAACGAAATTACGAATTAAATCCGACTTAGATAAATCTTTACCGCTCGAGTTCAAACTTTCAAAAATCGCCTGCGGATCGTCGTCATTTCCGAGTTTTATATTTACGATTTTTAATTTACCGAGAGCTTCATAAACTTGTTTCGGAGTTAATTCAGGATTTCTGGCCTCAACAATTTTTTGCTTGAAGAATTTATAATTTACGATGAGTTTTGGAATAGCAACTTCCTCATCTTCTTGATTGTTTGAAGAATTCCGTTGTAAATAACTGTCTGCTTTGCCACTGACTAAATTAATCAGAATATCTTCGTCTCCGCCGGTCAAGATGAGTTTACAAGAGGCATCATTATTTCTCAGGTACTTATTTTCGATTTCAGCAGCGTCAATACCGCTATCAGGATTGCTTCTTGCATAATCACGAAGCACAATCAAAATCAGCGTAAACGTTGTCATCCTCTGCTGGCCGTCAATGAGAGTAAATTTGTTATTTATATCATCGATGTTGACAATCGAGCCGATAAAATGATTGTTGCGACGATCTTTTTGCATTCTTACAATATCTTTCCATAATTGATTGCATTGTTCTTTTTCCCAACAGTAATGCTGCTGGTAAATCGGCAAAACAAACTGCATATTTGCATTAAGAATGCTCAAAATATTTGTCTCGTTTAATTTCAAACTAAAACACCTCCGGGAAACTGTTCAGGATTATAGCAGACAGCAAAAAAAACACGTCGCCCATCAAGCGACGCGAATTTTTCTAAATTTTAATTCCTAATTTTTTTGCCCGTAATAGGCGTTAGGACCGTGCTTGCGTAAATAATGCTTATCTAAAACATACTGCGGAGCCAAAGCTGCATTAGGGTCAATCGTAACCGTATACATTGCCATTTTTGCCATCTCTTCAAGAACGACAGCGTGATAGACGGCTTGAGCTGGATTTTTACCCCATGTAAACGGCCCGTGACATTGACATAAAACACCAGGCACTGCAAGAGGGTCTAAATTTCTTTCATTGAATGTTGCAGCGATAACTTTCCCTGTGTTGAGTTCATAATCGCCGTCAACTTCTTCTTTAGTCAAATTCCGAGTGCATGGAACAGCCCCGTAAAAATAATCAGCGTGTGTCGTTCCGTAACATGGAATATCACGGCCTGCCTGAGCCCAGCCTACCGCATGAGGGCTGTGAGTGTGAACAATTCCGCCGACTTTTAAGAAAGATTTATAAAGCTCAACATGAGTTTTTGTGTCTGAAGACGGATTCATTTTGCCTTCAACGATTTTATTATCAAAGTCAACGATGACTAAATCTTCGGGCTTTAACTCGTCATATTCGACGCCTGACGGTTTTATGACAACGAGAGCTTTATCTCTGTCAACGCCGGAAACGTTGCCCCAAGTATAAACGACAAGGCCGCGCTTCGGGAGATCCATATTAGCTTCGTAAACTGCATCGCGTAAATCTTTTAACATTGAAGCCACCTATTTTAATTTCCATGCTAAATCCGACAAGAATAAATCATGTTCGAGGCTCTCTGTCGTTGTGTCCTTGCTGATATGAACAAACTCGATGTCCATAATACGCGCAAAATCACGCATTTGTTCAGCGTCAACGTCGTAAGAAAGCACCGTATGATGTGCACCGCCCGCTAAAATCCAACATTCAAGACCTGTTTTCAAGTCCGGCATTGCCCGCCACATTACTCTTGCAACGGGTAAATTAGGCATCGGCATAATCGGTTTGACGCACTCAATATCTTGGCAAATTAAGCGTAATCTTCCGCCCATGTCGATTAAACTCACGACGACGGCTTCTCCTGCATGACCTTCAAAGACAAGTCGCGCCGGAGGTTCTTTGCCGCCAATTCCAAGCGGATGAACTTCGACGCGCGGCTTTTCAGCTGCAACTGACGGGCATACTTCGAGCATGTGTGCGCCTAAGCTGTATTCGCTGCCCGGTACGAGATGATAAGTGTAGTCTTCCATGAAGGCACTGCCGCCCTTTTGGCCTTCGGTCATGAATTTAATTATCGCTGTCATTCCCGCGACTTTCCAATCTCCTTCAGCTCCGTAGCCGTAACCTGTAGCTAATAAATGCTGAGTAGCAATTCCCGGAAGCTGCTTCATTCCGTATAAATCTTGGAAAGTGTTAGAGAAAGCGCAGCAGCCTTCGCGGTCAAACATTTTTTTCATTGCGATTTCTTCGCGGGCTTGATATTTTACTGTTTCAATATCGTCAGTGGCGAAATCATAGAGATTTTTATATTCGTTCATTAGCGCGTCAATTTCTGCGTCAGTAACGGCGTTCATGACGTCAACGAGTGAACCTACAGGCCAAGTATTAACCTGCCAGCCTAATTTAGTCTGAACTTCTACCTTGTCGCCTTCGGTAACTGCAACTTCGCGCATATTGTCGCCGAAACGCATTATTTTAAGCGATTTTGAGAACTCTGCACCGGCGGCGGCTCTCATCCAACGGCCTAAGCGTTCTTGAACGTCTTTATCTTGCCAATATCCTGCGATAACTTTTCGGGCAGCTCTAAGTCTTGCGCCTATAAAACCGTGTTCTCTGTCGCCGTGAGCAGCCTGATTTAAGTTCATGAAATCCATATCAATCTCTTCATTAGGGATTTCGCGGTTGTATTGAGTTGCAAAATGACACCAAGCCTTTTGTAAGTTAGCGAGGCCGTTAATCCACATTTTAGAAGGGCTGAAAGTATGGCACCACGTAATAATTCCGGCGCATTTTTTATCATGATTAGCGTCGCGGATTACGTCAGTGATTTCAGCGTTAGTCTTCGCTGTAACTTTGTAAATGATTTTGCATGGCAACACGCCCGAAGCGTTGAGTTTGTCGGTCATTTCCTGAGCGCGTTTAGCTACTGTTTCAAGGACTTCCGGCCCGTAAAGATATTGACTGCCTACAACAAACCAAAATTCATAATCTTTAATGCTCATTGTTATCTTCACCTCTTAATTTTTCGCTTTATTTTCGATTGCTGACATTAACGACTCGAAAGCCTTGTTGAAAGATTTTAAGCCGTCATCAAGAAGCTGAGCGCAAACTGCATTAATATCAATTCCAAGAGCCGCTAATTTCTTTAATTCGTCGCCTGCAGCGTCAAGATTTGCTTCGAGAGTTAAAGCAGCGTTGCCGTGATTTACAAATGCCTCAAGAGTTGCAGGAGGAACAGTGTTGACTGTGTTCGCACCGATTAAATCTTCAACGTATTTGACGTCGGAATAGGCTTTGTTTTTTGTTCCAGTGCTTGCCCACAAAGGACGCTGAATTAATTTTTCGTTTGCAAAAAGTTTTTTGAACTCCTGATAAATCAATTTAATTCCGTCGACGGCTATTTTTCCGCAAAGAGAATTATCTTTTTCGGCGAGCAATTTATCGACAGCTGTATCAACACGGCTCACAAAAACAGATGCAACAGAAGGTGCTTTGCCGCCGCGCTTAGTGCCTTCGATATAGGCTTTAGCAACGCTGATGTATTGCTCTTTTGAGAAAATCAAAGTTGAGTTCACATTAATTCCCGCTGCTATGCACTCGGTAAGAGCTGAAACTCCCTCAGGTGTCGCCGGAATTTTAATCATTACGTTCGGACGGTTTAAGAGCGCGAATAATCTCTTGGCCTCAGAGATTGTTGTATCTCTATCAGAAGCTAAAAGCGGGTTGACTTCGAGACTTACGTAGCCGTCTTTGCCGTTTGTTTTGTCGTAAACAGGCCGCATAATATCAGCCGCCGCTCCGACTTCCTGAAGAGTTAAAACTTCGTAAATTTCTGCGCTTGATTTTCCGGCCTTAGCGAGCGATTTAATTTCGTCGTCATAGTCTGAAGTTTTTGCGATAGCGTTTTCAAAAATAGAAGGATTAGTTGTAACGCCGGTAACGCCCAAGTCAATCCATTCTTGCAAGCCGCCATTTATCATAGCTTTGTTGATGTAATCAAGCCAAATGCTCTGGCCAAGATTAAAAGTTTCGTGAATTGATGTTGACATTTTAATTTTTCACACTCCTAAATTCTAATTCCTAATTGCTTTTATAGCAGCGCGTTCGATTTCAAGTCCTGCGATATAACGACGAGTGAAAGCCTCAAAGCCTTTGACGTCTTCGGGGTCAGGATTTACAGCCTCGCCAGCTAAATTTTTGAAAATTCGATTGTCAAGATAATTTTCAAGTTTGCCGTCTTTTTTGCCGTCAGCAAGATAAGCTGCAAGCAAAGCAATTCCCCATGCTCCGCCTTCTGAAGCCGTTGACATTACAGTAACGGGAGAGTTCACAGCCGCCGCTAAAAATTTCTGCATCACCAACGGAGTTTTGAAAAGTCCGCCGTGTCCTGTAATCCGGTCAAGTTTTACGCCTTCGTCTTTTAATAAAATATCAAGGCCGAGTTTCACAGCACCGAGCGATGTATAAAGATTTACGCGCATAAAATTAGCGAGATTAAATTTGCTGTCAGGCGTACGGACAAATAACGGTCTGCCTTCATTTATAAACGTAACATTTTCGCCGGAATAATAGCCGTAAGAAAGAAGCCCGCCGCAATCTTTATCGCCGTTCAAAGCGTTGGTGTAGAGTTTGCTGAATAATTCGCCGGTGTCGGCTTTGATGTTCATTAAGCTGCAAAATTCGCTGAAAAGATTTACCCAAGCGTTTAAGTCGCTCGTTCCGTTATTAGCGTGAGACATAGCGCAAGGAAAGCCCGTCGGCGTCGTAACCATGTCGATTTCTCGATGAAGTTTAGATAGATTTTTCTCTAAGACTATCATTGCGAACATGCTCGTGCCTGCTGAGAGATTTCCTGTGCGAGGCGCGACTGCGTTCGTAGCGACCATGCCTGTGCCTGCGTCGCCTTCGGGAGGACAAAGAGGAACTCCGGCCTTCAAATTTCCTGTTTCATCAAGGAAAGCCGCGCCTGCTTCAGTCAATTTTCCTGCTGCTTCACCAGCAACTAAAACTTTAGGGAAAATTTCGCGGAGTTTCAAAGGCTTGATTAAATCATTGAATTTTTCTTCCATTGAGGAGTCATAATCAAGTTTTTCTGAATCTATCGGGAACATTCCTGCAGCGTCGCCGATGCCGATGACTTTCTCGCCCGTTAATTTATAGTGAACATACGCCGCAAGAGTGAAGACAGACGCAATATTTTTAACGTGAGCTTCATTATCTAAAATTCTTTGATATAAATGAGCGCATGACCATCTCAACGGAATATTAAACTGAAATAAATCCGTGAGCTTATCGGCGGCCTTTGTTGTGTTAGTGTTTCTCCAAGTTTGGAAAATCGCAAGCTGTTTATCGTCTTTATCGAGAGCAATATAGCCGTGCATCATTGCGCTAATTCCGATTGCGCCGAAAGTCGAAGGAGTTACGCCGAATTTTTTTTCAACGTCTTTGCGGAGATTTGAGTAACAATCTTTAAGTCCTGCTTCAACGTCTTCGAGAGAATATGTCCAGACGCCGTCAACTAATTTATTTTCCCAGTCGTGAATACCCGAAGCTAAAACATTGCCGTCATAGTCAACTAAAACGCCTTTAATTCGAGTTGAGCCGAACTCGATACCGAGAGCCGTATTGCCGTGAAGAATTAAATTTTTCGCGTCCATTGTTTAATTTAATCCTTTCAAAAATTCCTGCGCGACTTGAGGTGCTGAAAGTCCCATTTCGACTCGAACTTGGTCAGACGTTCCCGAAGCTCCATAATGATTTACGCCGAGAGTCTTAAAATTCGGCAAAGAAATTCCGGCCTTCGCTGCTTCAAGAGCCATGATTGCGCCCATTCCTGTGTTAACGTTATGATCTTCGAGAGTAACAACGCGATTAGTTTTAACGGCCTCTTTAATTGCGTTCATGTCAGGCTCTAAAGGACACGAGACAGCATAAACTGAAACCTTCAAATTATTTTCACGTTCTAAAATTTCAGCAGCTTCGAGAGCTATCTCTGCAGTGTAGCCGAGAGCAAAAATCGCACCGTCTGAGCCGGATTTAAGTTTATCAGCTTTGCCGTATTCAAATTTGTAATCACCTGAATAATACTCGAGGCCGTCAATCTTGCTTCGTCCTACAGCCATGCAAATATCGCCGGGAGTTTTTAACATCCACCTCGTTGCTCTATCAGTCTGGTTAGGGTCAACAGGAACAACTAACTTCCAGCCGAACATATTTCTCATTAAGCCGACGTAGTCAATGCACTGGTGAGTTTTTCCGTCTTCACCGACATCAAGGCCGACGTGAGTTAAAACCGTTTTATTTCCAGCGTGGTTAATGTCGTTAAGCCTTTGCTGATTATAAACTTCATCGATACCGAAGACCCCGAACTCAGCCCAAAGCGACACAACTCCGGCAATGCTCGCAGCACCCGAAGCAGTAGCTACAGAATGTTCTTGAATGCCGCACTGAATAAAATTATCAGGGCATTCGTCTCTGAATTTCCCGGTCATTACGGACGGCAATAAATCACAATCGAAAACTAAAATAGGCGTTCTGCCTTCGACTTTGTAATTTAATTTGCCGACATCAGCGAGAGCCTTTCCGAATGCTCCGCGATTATCTGAAACTTTTTTGCCTTCGTAATCAAAAGGCTTTCCTGTGTCAATATTAGGAACAGGCGGAAAATCAATCGTTCTTCCTTTATAAATCGGCGGATTTTTGCGTCTTTCAAGAGCTTTGGTGAGGGTGTCGGGGTCTTCGCCGAGATTTTTAACGATTTCGTTATAAGCGTCAACAGGTACGGCTTTTCCATGATAGTCAGGTTTGCCTTCCATAATGCCGCCGTCTTTGCCCATTACAGTTTTGCAAAGTAAAACCGTAGGCTTTCCGTTCGAGCCTGCTTTTTTCAAAGCGTCATAGAGCTGAGTAAAATCATTGCCGTCGATTTCAACTGTTTCCCAGCCGTCAGCTTCCCATAATGCTTTAATATTGCAAGGCATTATTTTTTTTCTTTCGCCTGATAATTGAATGTCGTTATAGTCGATTAAAGCCGTTATTCCAGTTAAATTTTCTTTCACGGCCATTCGACGGGCTTCAGCTATTTGTCCTTTAGTTTGACCGCCGTCGCCCATGAGAACATAAACTCGGCCTTTGTGATTATTAGCCCGCTGTGCAAGAGCAAAGCCTACACCCGCTGAAAGACCCTGACCTAAATTGCCCGTCCCCCAATCAATGCCGGGAACGTTGCGTTCAATATGGCCTTGAAATTCACTGCCGCAATCTCTGAAATGAGCCATAGCCTCTTCGCGTTCAATAAAGCCCCATTCTGAAAGAGCAGCGTAAACTCCTGCTGAAGTATGGCCGTGAGAAATAATCACATAATCTCGATTAATCTCGCTGCAATTTTCGGGAGTTAAATCAGCAACGCCGTAGACCGTCAAGAACATTTCCATGCTTGAGAAAGCTCCGGCGGGATGTCCGCTCTTGGCCGCATTGACCATCGTTAAAGCAGCGACCCTTGCACGCTTAGCAGCAGCTTTCAAAGCGTCAAGATTATCGCCGTCTAATTTATCAAGAATAAATTTATTAATCTTGGGTAAAGACATATATATTTCACCTGAATTTTTAGAATTTTAATATGTGTTTGAGATAAGTAAATTTTAGCTTAGATTATTTAATTTACAAAATTTTTTCAGCGGCTTCGATTACATGTTTAGCAAGCACAGCCGTTGTTACAGATCCGACTCCTGCAGGAACAGGCGTAACGGCTTTCACGATAGGCTCGACTTCATCAAAATTAACATCGCCGCAAAGTTTATTATTTTCGTCAACGTTAATGCCGACATCGATAATAATCTGTCCGGGACTTACGAAATTTTTATCAACGAATTTAGCTTTGCCGATTGCCGCGACGATGATTTCAGAATTTTTGCAGATTTTTTCAAGCTCACGAGTTTTAGAATGACACATTGTAACGGTAGCGTTTCGAGCCTGAAGCATCATTGATAAAGGCTTACCGATAACGAGACTTCGGCCAATTACAGCTATATTTTTGCCTTCAAGTTCGACTCCGTAATAATCTAAAACTTCTATGCAGGCTTCAGCAGTACACGGCGCGTAACCCTTTCCAAGTCCCGTGAAAACTCTCGCAAGTGAGCCGACGGTCATACAGTCAACGTCTTTAGACGGCGATAAAATTTCGCACGCTTCTTGTTCAACTTTTTTATTAGGCAATGGACGCAGCATTAAGCAGCCATGAATAGAATTATCGTTATTAATTTCGCGAATGACATCTAAAATTTTTTCTCTTGAAACATTTTCAGGCAAACGAAAATTTTTGACTTCGATTCCGATTTTTTCACAGCGTTTCATTGCTCCTGTTTCGTAAGAAATATCGCCGGGCTTTTCTCCTATTCTCAAAATCGCAAGCGTAGGAATTATATTTTTCGATTTCAAAGATTCAGCGCGTGAAATTAATTTTTCAGTCAACGCCGCAGCAACTGGAGCACCTTTCAAAATTTCAGCCATGATAAATTAAATCCTCCTTATGATTTTTGTAACCTGCATAGCGACTTTTACAGCACGCGAACAATATTCACTCAAAAATTTTTCCGTTTGAGCTTCAAGTTTTGCTGCTTCTTCTCTATTTTTTAATAAGGTTGTATTCACGAAAATATTTAACGCAGCGCTCTCCATAGCAGCACGACAAAGATAAGCCCCGCAACCGACGTCGGAAATTAATAACTTGCTGCCTTTTTCACTCATTTCTTCAAGCAGTTTAATAACTTCGGCGCATGATTCAATAATTTTCAACGGAGCTTTACAGGCGTTGAGTAATGCCTTCTCTAAAATTTCATCACGTTCAGGATTGTCTTTTGGTATAGAGTATGCTTGCGAAAGAGGCTCAAAGGCTTTGGCGTCCTCGTCAACAAGTTCAAGCAGTTTTAATCTTAAATTTTCTGCTTTTTCCAAAATGATTTTTATATCGTCTTCAACGTCAGCATATTTTTTTTTGCCTACCGTAAAATTTCCAGCCATAGAACACAAAGCCACGCTCAAAGCTCCGACGATAGCAGACGCTCCGCCGCCTCCTGGAACAGGAGATTTTGAGGCCAAAAGCTTGGCGAATTTTTCACAGCTTTCTTGAATTAATTTCAAATTTAATCACTCCTTAACAACTATTTTTCAATTAAAAATTTTTCGGCTAATTTAGCGGCAATTTTCAAAGAATTTTCGCGGATATTCGGATTTAATTTTTTTGAAAAAAGATCTATAACCCCTTTAACGTTTAATAATGAAATTTGAGTTAGCAAAATAATTTCATCATGATTAAATTTTTGAGACGAATAAAAATTCACGAGGTCAGGAGCAAGCCCCCAGCTTTCAAGCCATCGCCATAGAAATTTCCAGTTTGAAACTTCGATAGGAACTCGCGGTTCTTCTAATAATTTCATGCTCCAATATAAATTAGCAAGTAAATCATCATCAGCTTGTTCCGTCGTCAAAAATTTTTTTATTAATCGTGTCCATTGTAAAGTCGTTAAAATAGCTTCTCTGCGTTCCCGTATAGGCAGCATATCATCAAAAACTTCAATTTCATTGACGTAATAATTAACCGAATTTTTTTTCTTTTTGAGCTCAAATTTTCCCCATATGAAAGGCTCTGTGTCGCCGTTTGAACGCCGCGCTGTAACGTTGACAAGACCAAACTCTTTCAAAAATAGCTTCAGCCATAAATTTTTTTCGCCGGATATTTCACGATACAAAATAACACCCGAAGCCTTGAGAAAATTTCCCTCAAGCATAAAAATTTTTTCTCCCTTATTAAATTAATTCTCAAAGTCTTAAAATTCCCAAAAAGTTTTTCAAAATTATATAATGACCTCGAAAAAAGTTTTTTAAGAATTTTTAGAATAGGAGAATTTTAATTTTATGTTAGGTTATGGATATGGATTAGACCCTACGATTATTATAGTTATTCCGGCGTTGTTATTATCAATGTGGGCGCAGGCAAGCGTTAAAAGCACGTTCGCTAAATACAGTCAGGTAATGGCTCGCGGAAATGTTACAGCAGACAGCGTCGCTCACAGTTTATTATCTCTTTACGGAATGTCGAACATGCCTATTAATCACGTCAGCGGCTCTTTGACTGACCACTACGACCCAAGAAATAAAACTCTAAATCTTTCCGATGACGTTTACGGCCACAGGAGCATTGCTTCAATCGGAGTTGCTGCTCACGAGGCAGGGCACGCCATTCAACATTTAGAGATGTATTCGCCTTTGATTTTAAGAAATTCCATTGTTCCTGTCGTTAATATCGCTACGACTGCATCAACGCCGCTTTTCTTTCTCGGCCTCATGATGGCTAACTCAACGCTTGTAACGATCGGAATAATGTGCTTCACGGCGGCTTTAGTCTTTCACCTTGTTACACTTCCCGTTGAAATTAATGCAAGCTCAAGAGCCTTGAAACTTTTAGAACAAACTCACACACTCTCGTCCGACGAATTAGCGGGCGCGAAAAAAGTTTTGACTGCTGCGGCTTGGACTTATATAGCGGCGGCTTTAACTTCGGCTTTGACTTTATTAAGAATGATTTTAATTGCACGTTCACGAAGACGTTAATAAAAAATGCGCGGAATTGAAGCAGCCTTAAAAATTTTAAGCGAGAATAAAAATTCTTTTGCCTCAGAAGCTCTGCGAAAATTAGCTGACCGCGAGAAAATGAAATCAACGGATATTTCGCTTGCCTCGTCGTTGATTTATATCGTTATGCGCCGTCGCGAACTTTGGGAAAAGTTAGCGGGAACTTTTGTTAAAGCAAAAGAAAAACTACCTGCGCCTATTTATACAGCAATGTTAGTCGGAGCGGGCGGTCTTATGGAGCTTCGGCGTTTTTCTGAAGGAGTTTTGATTAACGGAATCATCGAAACTTTGAAACGCGATAAAAGGAATCAAAAATATATTTCGCTCGTCAATGCCGTTTTAAGAAAAATCAACGAGAACGGCGCGGAAATGATTGAAAAATTAAAAAAATCTCCGTCGCTTGATGACCGTGCATTAATCGCGGGAGTTCCTTTGTGGTTTTTATCAGCATGGATAAAAGGCTGGAACAGAGCTGAGCTCAACGAAATTTTTGAAATGTTCGCGTCTCCGTCTTACTCGGCAATAAGAACGCAAGAGAGCGAAAAAGTTTTAGCGTTGCTCGAAGAAAAAAATATTCATGCCTTTAAGTCAGATATTTCGCAAGCCGTGAGACTTACGGAAAGCATTTTGCCGACAAATCTCCCGGGATTTTCTGAAGGACTTTGCAGCGTTCAGTCTGAAAGCTCAATAATAGCGGCCTCGCTCGTCAAAAAATTTTATTCCGGCAAAGGCTTAATCTTAGACATGTGTTCAGGGCGCGGAGTTAAAGCCGGGCAAATCTTAGAAGAATGTAAAAATTCTCGCCTCGAATGCTGGGAATTATCTTCAGGACGTTCTCAAAGTGCCGCAAAAGAATTAGAGAGGCTTCACGTTAGAGACCGGGCTATATTAAAAATCGGAGACGCTTTGACAACGCTGACGCCTTACGAAGAGCCGAGTTTTATAATGCTTGACGCTCCGTGTACAGGCACAGGAACATGGAACAGGAAACCTGAATCAAAATGGCAGTTAAGCTGGAAAAAATTTGATGCAATTACAGATACTCAGAAAAAATTATTAGACCGCGCTTTGAGTTTAATAAAATCAGGCGGCTATGTTTTATATATAACTTGCAGCTTATTGCGTCAAGAAAATGAAAACGTCGTAGCCGAGACTTTAGCAAATCATCAAGATTGCGCGGAAATTTCAAGAATGATTGATTTTCGAGGCGATGCTTTCAGGAAAGGCAAACCTTACGGATTTTATATAATGCCCTGTAACTCATGGCTCGATGGCTTTTATGTTTCACTAATAATGAAAAGATAAAAAAATTTTTAAGGAGGCGAAATTAATTTGAATTTTAAGAATCTAAAAAATAAAAAACGTCCCGGCGGCATTGTTAGTTTCGTCGTGTTTATGGTCGTCGTTACGATTTTTGCGTCAGGAGCTATAGCCGTCTATACGATTTTTATAAAACCTGAAAATAAATCCGCTGTGCCTCAATTAGTCGGAAGTTCGACATCAACGGCTGTCAGTGAAGCAGAAAAATTAGGTCTTGTTGTTCAGCTTGAACCTGTAGCTTCAACGATGCCCGAAGGAAGAGTCTTAGCTCAAAGTCCGCAGGCCGGAGAAAATTTGCGGAAAGGTCAAGTTATTGTTTTGCAGGTAAGTCAAGGCGGTGAACTTCATCCGATCCCTGACGTCAAAGGCAAAACTTTAGCTAAAGCTCAAGAAGAAATTAAATCTCAAGGCTTTTCTCTCGGCGACGTAATTAGAATCAGCGAACCTAATGTTAAGCCCGGAACTGTAATAGCTCAGAGTCCCGCTGCTCCTGCAAGTGTTGCTTCGGGCCGAAAAATTGATTTACTCGTGCAGGCTGGAACTGCTCAAGCTGAAAATATCACAATCCCTGACGTTAATCGAATGACAGAAGACGAAGCCCGCAACGTTTTAGAGACCGGCGTAGTGAAAGTTCAGGGCGTCGATAGAGTTTACAGTCCTTTAGTTCCTGAAGGACTCGCTATCGAAACAAAGCCAGGCGCGGGAACTTTAATAAAACCCGGGCAAGGCGTAATTTTGAAACTTGCTACGCAGCGAAGACCGGCAGGTTACAACGACGTCGACTCGAAAAAAAATACAGCTCAGACTCAAACTTCAAAGGGCA
>JAFVEW010000240.1 GCA_017475805.1 Synergistaceae bacterium
GCAAGCTCCGTATCTATGGAATTAAAAGCCTCTCTAATTCTTTCAACGTCATCTGCAAGCACATTATCTCGATTAGGCAGCGGCAAGTTTTTATTAGTTGTTCTATCGTCATGCATCGAGTACCACCGCGCTTATTGCTTGGACTAACGGCCTTGCGCTTGCTGAGCCGTGCAAGATAATTTTTAATCTCGTTGCTGAAAGATTGCAATTTATAAAGCGGGTACGTCTGACCCATCCGTCTCCAATTTCAGTGTTCTCACTATTTTCTACGCCCTGCCATAAGTCCTCGCCAGTTTGAATATAAATCTCAATTTCGCTGCCGTGAGGCTTATATTCATCCGTTGTAATCATGACGCGTTTATTTTGTCCGCAGCTGAATGCGCGTGAAACATAATCGCCTCTGATATTTAATTTACCTGTTACTAATTGCGGGTATCTTCCTAAAATTGGCGAATGCTTACTATCACCTGAAAGTTCAGCTAAAAGTTCATATTCGCCACTAAGAATATTTGCGAATGGAATAGCCTGCCATGCCTGCATACGAGCTATTTCAGTATCATCTTTCTTTAAGATGAAAGTTGCATAAGTATCTGAATTTGTACTTTCGACTTCGGCAAGCGGCATGACGTCAGTAACACCCGTCAAGTCAAAAGTTCCTAACGAGATAATCTTAGAATTTTCCGTGAAATTTGCCGCTAATAACTTAAAACTTAAATCGGCATTTTGATGAGGCGTCCATGTTGAAGCGTTAGAACTTGAAAACAAAACGCCCTCTGAATAGGCTTGCGACCTAACCCAGCCCGTTTCGCTATCCCAATCGCCTAACTCAGCAATGCCAACTGTGTGATCCGAAGTATCGGCTAAAATTGTAACTGCATATTCAACACCCGCACTTAAGAACGCAGGCGTTTCAAAAATAGCTCTATTCCAGCTTTTAGCGGTTAAATCTCCGGCTTTTATTCTTGCCTCTGTTAAAACACTTGCAACAGGATAACCATTATCCATTTCTCGAATTTGAACGCGAATATCAGACGCTCCTTTATTTTCGAGCCAAAAGTCGACGCCCGAAACATGCCGAGCTTCGTTCAAAGTGAACGATTGTGCTAACGGGTCGACATTTATAACAACATTGAAGCGAACATAGTAATTCACAGTTGTTCTTGTCGTATGAACGCCGACGAAATACGCGCTTCCTTTTGAGAAAGTTCCTTGAAGTTCTACTAATTTTGTCCCTGAAGGAATGCCTGCGGGAATTGTAAAAACACCGTCAAAAATGCCCTCTGAATTAGCCGCAATAGCTGAACAAGCGACTTCAACACCGTCAAAAATCACTTTCACTGGCTCATTAACTCCGAAGCCCGAAGCATGAACTTTAATTTGTATTTGCCTTAAATTCGCCTGCGTCTCTCGAGTTGTTGACGAGCTTCCTGCGTATCTCGATGAGTTACCGCTGCCTGTCGTAATGCTCCGCGTAATTGTTGTAGACCATCTATCAATCGCTGGATTAAGCTCAACGCTGACGGGTATCGGCTCAAAATTTTGATACGGGTTAATTTGCATTGTTTTCGTGTGCATAGGCTGATTAATAGCTATTTCATGCGAATAATCAAGCGTTGCCTCACTCTCTAAAGATGTATCTAAAATTGCAGTTTCAAGCGGTAATTGTAAAGTCTGATTAGCGATTAAAGCGTCTTGCTCAATGCCTTTATCGCGCATATCGTCATCAAATAAAGGGTCTACAAAAACATTATAAGCACTCGTCGGAGCATTAATCATAGCGTCAAATCTCTGCTCATTTTTTGCAGCGAGATTATATAAATCTTGTATGTTCTGCATCATTGAGTTCAGTGTATCAACAGGAACGCGCTGAACTGCTACGTTTTTGACTTCAGGCAAGCCTTTCCAAGTTTGATAAACTTCTGCTAAACAAATTGCATCGGGCGGCGTTGACGGTACAACGGGCGCGTATCTGTGAGCAACGCCTCTGACTAATTCGACGCTCTGATCTTTGTACATTACAATTAAATCTATTCGCGGCATTCTGTAGTTATAATCAAGTTCTACGAGCGAATTTTTCACAGCCCCTGAAATTACAATTTGCTCCGTTGTAAAGCTGTCGGCCGTTATCTCATCTCTATATCTGTAAGTTATAGAATACGTCGAATAAGGAGCTGGCTCTTCACCGGCTAAGCTCCAATTTATTTTATCGTTAGCAAAGTGAAAATCTGTGTTTTGAACATAAACCAGCGCGCCTTGATGGACATCTACAATTTCAAAGACCGAAGTATTAGGTAATTCATCAGTGCAGCCCGAATATCCGCCGTGAGTTAGAGTAACGGTGCGCTCTTTCGTGATTAAAATACGCTGCAAATTTTCCATAGGCGTATGGCTTAAATTTATTGTATCAGTTCCGCCTGTCTCAGCGTTAAACGGGTGAGCTTCTGCTTTTACGTCGGCTAAATTAGGCTCTTCGTCTGCAACAAGCCTGACTGAATGCGATAAATAAGCCTCGTAACCGTTAATATGAGCCTCACCCTCTGAAATTGTAAAAATTTGCCTGCCCTCGATATTGCTTTCAAGTGCAGTCGCTCTAAGCCCTTCAACGACGTAATGCCCGTGTGCGTGATTGTCGTAACGTGCTAAGGCGTCTTGGTATTCCGGCGAAATTTTTTCTTGTAATTGAGTAACCATTTCGCCATCTGAAACGCCGTAAACAGGGAAGAAAGGAGCGTCGCGAGCCTCCGAGCTTAAACCCCATACTGCAGTCGTTACAATCCTATAGCCGCCTTCCATGTGATATTGAGGCGTACCTTTTGCGGGGTCAAATAGCGTGTTATCTTCAAATTCTGTTACGCATTTTGAAATTTTATAAATCCCGGCCTGCACGTGTTCTATATCGTCTGGAATAGGCAATGACGCTGCTTCAACATCATAGACAAGGCCGTCTAAAAATATTTTTCCTGCTTCGAGTTTTGCAATTTTGTTAGTTGTATCATAAGAAATTGCACAGCCTTCAATCACTGTTCCGTCAGCATAAAGAGCGTTGCCGATTGATTTTATCTTTTCTTCTAAGATATGTTGAATTTCGTTAAATTCAGCCGATTGCATAGCACGGCCTGCCATAACGCCTAAGAAATCCCATTTTTTGCTTTTATCATATCTATCGTAAAAATTCGGTGATTTCATAAGCTGCTTTAATTCATCTGCTGTCATTTTTCCGCCTCCTTACTAAATCGTTAAGATTGTTCCGTAACTTCCTTTTTTGTTAGGCGTGAAAGCGTCGGGTGTTTCCAAGTGTTCAAGCAAAATAAGAGTGCCGGGCGTTTCTATCTCTTCGGGTGTGAAATAAGTTTGTGTTTCAGGCGCGCCTTCTTTAATTTCAGTATCCATAAACACGCCTATTTCCCTAATTGAGCTTGCTAATCCCTCACCGTAATCAAATATAAAATGTAAATAAATTTGCCTCGTTGGAATATCTGAGTATGAATAACGCTTCCCGCCAGGCATGTCAATTTCTCCGTTCTCATCTTCATTTACGAAAAAAGCCCGTGTTAATTTTTTGCGTCCTATCTCGTTAATAAGTCCTGTTGCTTCATAGTCCGGCGTGTCGGGAATTTCGCCCCAATCCTGCGAGCCTGTTCCTATTGCTAAGTACAAAGGCCGCGAGATTATATATTGCGCTAAGATTTTTCGCGCCGAGTAAGTTAATACCGCCATTTTCTAATCTTCCTTCCATGTTTTAATATTCCAGCTGCAATTTTGTTCAGCGTATGCCCAAGTTTTATTTGAATTTTTCCAAGTTGTATTATTGCTCCATTTTGGATAAATTTTTGAACTTAAATCAGCTTCTAAACTTCGATGATAAGTGAATGATTGCTCGATATTTTTTGAAAAATCATCAAGCCATTTATCATGCTCAAGCCATGTTTGATTATCCCAATGAGGCCGTAAATCGTATAAAATTTTATGTTCTGTTATAGCGTGATAAAGCTGTAAATTATCGTCTAAATCAAAGTTTAGCTCAAATATTCGTGATGACGAACTGCCAAAGATACGCGAGAAAGTCGCGGCATAGTCCCATTTTGAATAATCCCAAAGGTTAGGATAAAGTAAGGCGTTCTCGCCTTCACCCCATTCAAGATTGGCAATAATCGCACTTTCTGAACAAGAGCCGACTTGCAAATTTCTCACAGGAACGCCGCCCCAAGTGTTGAAATCCCAAAATGCAGTATCGTGAATAGTAAAAAGTTCTCGTTCAAAATCCCGCTTGATAACCGCGTCTTCATTAAATAACGGCGTTTCAGGGATTAATAAGCCGAAGTTGTATTCTTTGCTCTTAAAATGTTCCCAAGTGCAGACATCCCAGCGGCAAATATGCCCGCTTAAGTCAATCGGCGTCGGAGCAACGAGTAAATAAATTAAACTTGAACGAACGGGCTTAGTGATTTCAACAACGCGCTTCAATATCTCTTCGGTATCTTCGCCTAAAAAGTCAACGTTGATTTCGTCGTCTTTGTAATGCCCCGTTATGCTGAAAGTATGAGGCGGCGTGCCCATTTCAGGTTCAAACCATTCTTTAATCACCGGGACAAAACCTAACGCTTCGAGAGCAGTTTTTATTGCATATTTAGTTCCTTTTTTCTTGTGATATTTTATGGAACTTAGGACTAATGCCCGTTTTGTTGCTAAATCTAAATCAGGCTCATAAAAATCAACGTGCCATTGCCACGCTAATAAATCAATAACTCGTTCAGGAAGTTCATTAACCCGCGAAATAATAAAAGCGTCCGAGATTGCCTCAGAAACGCTTTTAAGTTCAGGGTTTATAGCCGCAATAATCGCTTTTACATTATCATCATTACTAATTGAAGGCGGCGCAATGTCTAAAAGTGATAAATCATGAATAATTTTAGCCATCTTCTAAGCCTCCAAATGAGATATTAAGCGAATTTATAACCGCTATCTCTGACGCCGCTAATACCCGGAAAGCAGGCGAATTTATTTAAGTCCTTTTTGCACCGGCGGCTATCATTCTGTGATTTAATTCGCTCGGATTTAAGTCGCGGCCTAATTTTGAACGCTGCCAAGTTATCCAGTCATTCACAGCTTTTTCTATTGAAGTTTGCAATTCCGCCGATTGTGTAGCGCGCGATCTATCAATAAAATATTTCACGTCTAAATCAAAATTTATGACTTTAGGAGCGTGGACTGAAACGCAGTCAGTGAGCGGCCTGACGTCATCAGCGTTGCAAGTGTCATATACAAGTTCTAAAATTTCGTTCGTGGGTATTTCGCCATTCTTCATTAAGGGGTAAATCTCGACACAGCCGGGCTCTAATTCAGGCGGCCCGATGACTGCAACGTCAATAATATCTTGATGTGAGCTTCTTGCAAAATACTCATAAGCTCCCCGCGCTCCTGCGACGCTGAAACTTTCAGGGGCAATTTGTATACGCTCTCTAAAATTCTCGTCGTTCTCAATGTCGCTGCCGCCGTAACTTGCATCGATATTTTCAACGGACGCTTCATAGCCGAAAGGATCAACGAGCCTTTTGATTTGTCCGGGTAAAAAGCCGTTGCCTATCTCGCCGCTTGTTGTACATTCAGCCGTGATATTTATGCTTGTTTCACCGGCTAAAATCGTTGCGGCCTCTACTGTTGCGAATAAAATCTTTCCGTCCGGCGTTGCCCTGATACCAGCAGGAATTAAGATATTTGTATTTTGAGCCTCGCTTAGTGTGAATTTTAATGTTGTAAGAGCATTAGAGGCTTCAAGCCTTGTAACTCCTAAAAGCGCGCCTAAATGGTCAAGATATGAGCCGGAAGAATAAGCTAACAAATTCATTTTTGCCGCGTAATCAATCAAAGCCCGCTGCTGAACTATTACAAGTGCTATAGTTTCGATAAAAAGCCTCACAGGGTCGCCTTTTGCAAGAGTACGCCCTGAAATTTGTTCGTAAATTTTGAAAATATCAGCTTCTATATCTTCAGGAGCTTTATTTGCGAATACAATATCATCTAAATATGGAAATAAATCACTAATCATTTTTATTTTTCAATCGCTATCCTAATTTCTGCATCTAAAAGGCCGTCAATATTGCCGTTGAATTTAACTTTTACAATTCTGCAACGCGGCTCATATTTACGGACGGCTTGAATTATCTCAGATTGAATTATAGCTGCAGCCTTATTTTGAGGCTTGTCTACAAAACTCATATCAACGCCAAAATCCCTGTCTAACGGCACTGAATATTTAGGAGTTGTGCATATAGTTTTAACATTTTGCGCTATTTCTTCATAAATATTTGCAGGAGCAAAATTCACGCCTCCTAACTCCGCCGTGAAAATACTAATTTCTTTCATGTCTATTTACCAATTACCTATACCGTAATAATCATTTTCAAAATCGCTGCTTTCTGAATTATTTTCGTTTATCTCTATATATTCTTTCAAATTCAGCGAGACCTCAATAATTTTAGGTTCGCCGATGCTGCTTATAAAATTGTATTTCACGCTCATGCTCTCTATAACCCAAAGGCCGTCGCCTTGTGGATTTCCATTTAATATAAAAGGCACAGCCTCATGATTTACAAAAATATCGTTAAGCCTCTCTAATTCTTCACGAGGATTAATTCCTAAAACTTCGTTCAATACTATGTTCATACTTGCCGTTGCTGCTGAAAAACCCGTGAACTCTAAAAGACCTTTGCGAGTGTGAACAGAATGCTCCGAGTAATTAGCTTTTCGCTGAAAATTCAGACCGTCAAAGGTCAAAATCTGATTTTCTGAAACATTAAACACAATTTCGCCAAGCGAACCTATCATTTTTACGCCTCCGTGTTAAAATAATTTTTAATTTCCCAAAATTTAAGGAGTGATTTTTATGTTCTTAGAAGAAAGACCTATCTCAGATGAGATAAAACAAGAAGCGCGCCGTCGTGCTGTCGGTGTTCCCGTCGAAGTTATGGAAGTTATTTTGCAATATCGAGCGGATAAAAGAGCGGGGAAAATAGCAAAAGATGAAAATAGTTATAGATACTAACATAATCATTTCAGCTATTTTTTTCGGCGGTGTACCGCTTGAATGTATGAACTTACTGCTTAATGGTGTTTTTCGTGCGTGTGTGTCTGATGAAATTCTTGACGAATATCTCGAAATTTATCAGAGATTTTTGTTGAAATATCCGAATAAGACGCTCAAAATGCAAATTAACAAAATCATAGAACACATGGAAATTATCACGCCGACAAGCAAAATTAACGTATGCTGCGATCCTGACGATAACAAATTCATTGAATGCGCCGTTGACGGACATTGTATTTATATTGTCAGCGGCGATAAAGATTTATTAGCCGTCAAGAATTTCGACGACATCGAGATTTTAACGTTACATGAGTTCTTTGAAAAATACCCGTTTTAATTTTGCCATAAAAAAAGCCCCTCATTTCGAGAGGCAAAATTTACTAATTCCGCAAGTGTGTTTTGAACCACTCGACAGCAGGCTCAAAATATACCCACTGCAAGACTTCTTTATCACTGTAGCGGGATTTAGAACGTATCCAAGTCCCGTATTTGTTACTATGGCCTTCGGGAGCTTTGATGGCGTTTTTGTTCGCAAGGCTTCCGATTGTATTTTTGTTTACTCCGAACATTTCGCCGATCTCAGTTGCAGAATACCATTTTTCAGCCGCCGCCGGCATTAACTGCTTCATGTCTTGGCCGCTTGTGAGTTCAGCATACGTTGCCATGAAAACGGCCTTGCTCTCCGGCGTCATGACGTCCTTGAACGCTTCCATGCCTTTCAAAATTAACTGCGCCCGGCGGTTATCAGCGTTTTTCTCCATGACTTTAACCCTGCGCTCCTGAAGTTCGACAGTTTTATTTTTTGCACCGTAGCTTCCGGTCTTGCGAATTTCGTCCGCAATATCATAAAGAAAATCCATGACGGCATCGGCCTTAGGCTGGTTTGAATAGCGGCAAATTTCGAGTAAGCCTTTGAAACTGTAAACCGTTGTCGCCTGCGTACCTCCGTTAGGGGTGGACAATTTGACTACCCCTGAAAATTTATCGAGACGTCCTTGATTTCGCTGATGAATTTTCGCTATTGAGTCACGAGGATTACTATATTCTAAAAGCTGTCCGATCTGTTCACGAGTACCCCAAAAGTCTTTAACGTTGCTGCCGTCCTGGTAGCATCGAAATTCGACGCCGTTAAATTCACGTGTTGTTGCAAGTTCAAAATTTTTCATGTTTTTATCGTCCTTTCTTCATTAATTCTGAGCAAAAATTAAAGCGTCGCACAAGCCTAACGAATACGAACATTCAGCTATTATCTGAACGTAGTCCTCGTATTTGTCCCTGAACTCGAGAAGAACACTTGAAGTTCTTTCATTCATAGCCGGAGTCAAAAGTTCTAAAAGCCTATTTAATTCCGCCTTAAATTTTTGCCCGCTGTCGGACGAAGAAAACATATCGATTGCCTTTAATGCTTTACTCTCGACCAGTTGATCAAGACGTTCGCTGAGAATTTTCTCAACTTTCATTTCTAAAACCTCCTTCTAAAACTTTCAAAAGGAAGTCCCTATGTGCTATAATGTTTTTATGTCACAAAAGGACTTTCTTTTACGGCCCGAATAGCTGAACATTTCCTAGGTGCACAGTTATTCGGGTTTTACTTTCTCTAATATTTCTTTCGCGTATTGCCTCATTAATTTTTCGAGAACAAAATTCATATTTCTGCCTTCTACAGCGCAAGCCACCTTAAAATCTTTCGCTACTTTTCTTCAACTGTCGTAGCAAAAGTTTTTCGAGCCATAACACCACCTCCATTTACGTGGTGCATGATATTCTATTTTTAGCTTTTTGTCAAGAAAGTTTATTTATCTTTTTTAATTAATTTTCATTTTATCTTGTTATTTCTTAATTTTCTATCCAGCAAAAACATTTCCTGACCCAGTCGCAACGAAACTCCCGCAAGCTACAGGATCGCCAACACGTCCGGCCTGTTTGCCGTTAATAAAGACTGTAGAACTTCCCGAAGCTAAAACGCTTGAATGACAGCCGTGAATTACGTTAGGATGAGTGCAGCAGTGAACACTCCAAGCATCGCCTTGCCTGTGCCAAGCTATGCCGTTTACAAAAACGTTAGGGCTTGCTTCGATGTTAGAACGCGGCGGCCAGCATTCGTGGCCTGTACAGATGTCGCCTAACCTTGCTGCAGCGAGCATTTTAATTCATCCTTAAGCCAGCGTCGGATATAACTTTCCCAGTTCCAGATACGCTGCATAGTTTCTAAATATTTATCTCTTGTTAATTTGTAGATAAAAAAGTTTGCCGCCGTCATGACGGTCATAAATGCCATTAAAAAAAATTCATTGATGTTCATTTTAATTGCTCCTATCTATTTTTATAAAATATTGACGAATTAAATAACATGTGTTATAATATTCTCATCTTAAAGAAACGGGGTGATGAAAATGTCTAAGGAAGACAAAGAATTACAGAAACTGCTAAATAAAAAAACGCTTACAAGCAAAGAAGCAGTTCGGCTCTTAGAGTTAATCAAACTCAATGGCAATAAAAAGACCGGCAGCAGTCATCAACACTTCAAAGGCAAAAACATCAAAGGCAAAATAACTGTTCCGGCGCATTCTAAAGAGCTAAAGGTTAAAACCAAAAACTCAATCTTGAAACAAGCGGGGCTGAAATAGCCCCAACCTTTAGCAAGTTTATCACAAGTAAAGGAGTTTTCAAAATGCAAGATAATTACACATTTCCGGCGATTTTTGATTATGCTAATGACGGAATTAGTATTTTCTTCCCTGATTTAGCTAATTGCTTTTCATGTGCTGATAACAATTCCGAAGCTGTTTTTATGGCGACTGACGCATTAAGCCTCCGCCTAATTTCGTACGAAGAGGATGGCTCGCCAATTCCAGAGCCTTCAGACGTTTTCGAGATTAAAAAGCGTTTAGAACCTAATCAAATTTTAACGTTAATATGTGTATATATGCCACATGCGCGTAAAAGATTTAATGATTATGGTTGTAAAAGGCACCAGCTTTTTACCAATAGCAAAAAAACAGAAAAGGTTATTATTCCTAATCTCGGCGGTAAAATGCTTCCTGAAAAACTATCAGGTAAAATTATTCAATTTGTTAAAACTTACCATGAAGGAGATTAGTAACAAATGAAAGATAAATATGTTTTCCCCGCTATCTTTGACTATTCCGACCCTGTTGCTATCATCATATCATTTCCAGATTTACCCGGTTGTTATTCTGAGGGCGACGATAACGAACACGCTCTTTCTATGGCACGCGACGCATTAGGCGGAAGATTATACATTCTTGAATGCAATAATGAGCCTATCCCCGAGCCTTCGGATATTCTTAGCATTGAACATAATAAAAATCAAGCTGTGGTACTTATTGACGTTTTTATGCCACGTATCCGCGATTTAGTAAACAACAAAGCAGTTAATAAAACCGTTACTTTGCCTCAATGGCTTATTTCAGCAGGACGCGAAGAAGATATAAACTTCTCGCAAACTTTACAAGATGCCCTAATGGAAAAATTAGGTATTAAACGCGAAATTAAACGGCGTCATTATAAAAAATCCGCTTAATTTAAGTCTATCCGCGCCGCTGAGATTTTCATATTTCCGTCGGCGTGGATTGTGATATTTCCTACACAATTAATTTTTAATTCATGATTTTTGCGGTCATATAAAATCTCTGTGCCGTCATCAAATTTTACTTTTCTTGTATCTTTGTCGCTTTCAGGAGGCTTGTTAGTATCGTCGTAAACTGCGCCGATAACTACTCCGGCCTCTATTCCATTGCCTAACATCACGCAAAAAACATGTTCGTTAATATCTAAATGAAATTCGTCGTGATTTTTTAATGAATTTGGTATTACAACAGGCAGCCAACCTGACGGTAAATTATCTTTATCAGGGAAGATAACCCGCGCCATGTGCTTTTTTGCGTCATAATCTGAAACATAGCCGAAGCGTGCAATAGATCCGGCCTCTAAATTATTACTCATTTTTAGTATAAACTTTTTTAACTTCGTCGTGAAAAACTTCACGATTACTTGAAACTTTCTTTTTATTTCTCATTTTCTTTTTTGCCTCTTCGCCCATGCTTAAATCTAATTTAGTTGTGTATGAACTGCTTATTGTATGAACTGCTTTATCTATCACATATTTTCCGTCGAACATTCCAAAGCCTGAAATCGTGATATTAGAGCCGCCTACGAAACGCAAATCACCCATGAGATTAATATTACCAGTGATTTCTTTTTTGTTGGCATTTTTTAATTTCTCGCCTGCAATTTTTTTAGCGTCGGAAATGCTGTCGGCTCTTTGATTAATTTCAAGTGTTCGTCCTGTTCCTTCGATGTCATCTTCGCTTTCTTCGAGAATATCAATATTTTCGTTTTTTACATGATTGTGATATTGCAGTCTTGCGGCTTTGTAAGTTCCTGCAGATTTTGACTTAAAACTCCAGCTTAAGAGCTTTTTATCATCGAATTTTAACTCATAAATTGCATCTTTATTTTCGTATTCTTCACCGTTGTATAAAACAAGCTGTGTATCCGTTACTTTCGTCTTAATTCCATAGTCGCGGCCTAATTCCGCGATAAAATCTAAGTCCGATTTTTCAGCTTGATCACGGCGTTCAAAATAAGGGTCTTCGCTGCAATCCCAAAATAATTTCAGGCCGTTCTTATTTGCGAAATCTTCGGCTATAGCTGAAAGTCTGACGTCTTCCCAAGCCTGAGTGTGTTTTTCCTGCCTCATCGGCTTTGATATTAGCGTCGAAACTGCTTTGATATTTACAACATTAGGCGGGCCGCTTGCGGTTATTTCATCAACTTCAAAAAGCCCGCAAGGAAGCGAATTTTTCTCGCCTGAAACGTCCCAATCATGCAGCAAAATACTCGCTTGAATTTTATCGCCTTTAGCGGGTATCCAGTCATTAATCCATAATCTTTCTTTATTTTCGAGAGTTAAAGCTATGTCGTCGGCTTTGTCGCTTGCGTTGTCTGTATAAGTAAATGAAATAAGATACGGAGCTAAGTCGCGTGTAATATCTTTGCCTTCATATACTATTACAACTTCGGCGCATCGTGCAGTTACTTTTTCCATGGCGGCAAATTCAAGACAACGGGCGAATTTATTTCAGGAATGTTTAACGAAATTCCCGCGCTGAAAATTACGGTATTAATATATTCGCTATTTGCGTCGATTAAAGCGTCCATGAGCTTTTCCGCGCCGACTTTCCGATAAACTCGAAACGCTATTAAATCCCAAGTATCGCCGCTTGTAGTTTTATAAATTCTCATGCAAAACTCACACGCTCCCATTCATTTTGTAAATTCGCTAGGCAGTCTTCAACTATTGAACGCAAACGAGCTTCAAGACCTATATTATCTTGAGCATCTGAATTATTAATCGTGAAATTAAATACAGGCGACAAACTCACGGAATTATTTTTAGTATTGTTGTTAGTTGTGCTTCCGAACTTAAAGCCTAATTCCTCGCCCGCAGCCTGCCATAAAGGAATACCACGCGATTTATTTTCAAGAGGAATTATAGCCTCGCGTCCTGCTTCTGCAACAAGTCCTAAATGAGGCGTTGAGAAAATTCCGCCCGCAGCATGCATGTATGAAGGCGTCCAATTATCCGTGCCATGCCTATTTATTAGCTCTTTGTGCGCTGCCTTGTTTGCTTCAATTTGTGCGGCAGTTGGTGCTGAGGTACTGCTAAAAATTCCGCTGAATAGGTCAAAATCAAATAACCCGACTATCCAATCTTTGAAACTTTGCCATATACCCTTTAAGCCTTCAATGCAATCATTAGCAAAATTAATAATAGGCGCAAATATATCGGCTAAAGTCCAGCTATCCCACCAATCAGCTAACGCTTGGGCTTTTTCTTTTATCCAGCCCCACATTTTTACGCCTAACTCTTTAATCTTATCCCAATTTTTATAAAGCAAATAGCATACACCAATTAAAGCTGCAATTCCAATAATTAAAAGCCCTATAGGATTTGCGTTCATTGCGGCATTCCATAACCATAGAGCCGCAGTCCATGCTTTTGTAGCCGCTGTGATAGCAAGTTCTTTAGCATGATACAAAACAAATTTTCCAACATCAAGCAGTTTACTTCCTGCTTTCATTACGAATTGCCATGTTTTTTGAGCGGCTGTTAGAATTTTTGTTTTTGCTGCTGCATAAAGTGAAGAATTACCAATTAAAATTAATTTTGCACGTAGCCAATCGAATACGACTATACCTTCTTTTATAGGTAATGTTAAAAGTCTCCATGCAATTTTTACAGCTGTTATACTGACATTCATTGCTGCAAAACCTGCCAAAGTCCCGATAATAGCTTTCGTAGCTTCAGGGTGTTTTTGTGCAAGTTCAGATAATCCTGCTGTCCATGTTGAAAATGCTTTTACCATTTCCTTTACAGTAGGCCGTAAAACTTCGCCAATGTCTATCATCAGGCTTTCGATAGCTGATCCCGCGATTGTCATTTGTCCTCGCATTGTATCAAGCATTTTATCAGCCATTTCTTTTGATATACCAGCTGAATTATCCGCTAATCTTTCGTATTCTTCGAGAGAACCGTCAACAGCACCTTGCATAATCGCTAACATGCCTGCACTGGCTTCTTTTCCGAAAATATTAATTAAATAATGCATTTGTTTAGCCTCGCCCATGCCTTTCATTCTTTTTGAAAGAGCTTGCATGAGTTCCGGCATTTGCCGCAGCCGCCCCTTTGCATCAGTTGCTTTTACACCTAATACGCCTAATGCTTTTGCAACGGCTTTTGGCTCTTGAGATAATCGTGATAAAGCAGCCCTCAGAGCCGTTCCAGCTTCTGTGCCTTTAATGCCATTGTTAGCCATAACACCCATCATAGCTGAAACTTGTTCTATAGAAATACCAAGTCCCGCCGCAACGGGGGCAACCTTTTTCATTCCCTCGCCTAATTCTGCAATATTTGTATTACTTGACGCACTCATCTGCGCCAAAATATCTGAAACACGATTTGACTGATCAGCAGCTAAATTAAAACCGCGCAAAGTACTTGAGGCAATATCCGCAGCTTGAGCTAAATCCATATTTTCAGCCGCTGCCATACTTAATAAACCGGGCATTGCCGCTATTATTTCATTAGTATTAAAGCCTGCACGCGCTAAATTTTCTTGAGTATTAGCAGCCTGAACTGACGTAAATTGTGTAGAAGCTCCTAAATCTCGTGCCTGTTTTTGTAATAATGCAAAATCTTTAGCGTCCTGTTCTTTATTGCGTCCTGCACCTGAAAATGCTACAGCATTAACGCGCGCCATAGCGGCCTCAAAATCTGCAGCCTTCATAACGGGTTTATAAAGACTGTAGCCCATACCGGCGGCAGATATTAAGCTGCTTTGTATAGAACTAAAAGAAAGCTGTTCCTTAGCGGCTCTGAGATTACTTATTGAACGCTGTAACCGATTTTGAGCATCACTAACTTTCTTGGATTTTGCAGCTAAACGCTCCTGCTCAGACGCTAATTTTTTTGTATCAATTCCTGCGCCTGATAGTTCAGTACGCAGCTTTGCAAGAGCTTCACGGTCGCTGTAAAGTCCTTTTTCAAGTTTATCAGCGCGTGTATTAAGTTTTTCAGCCTCATTTGATAATGATTTTGTGGTCAAGGCTGAGGCTTTCATTGCTCTTTCTAACTGCGCTGAAGTGTTTTTTGCCGCCTTTAATTCCGCCGAAGTTTGTTTTTCAGTTTTGCCTAATTTCTCGACTTCGGCTTTTGCTTCTTTATATCTATTTCTTAATTCTGCTGTAGGCTGTGATGATTCTTTAATCTGATTTCTTAAGTTTTCAGCACTGTCTTTCGCTATTTTATGAGCCTCTTGGTTATAAATTAGTGTTCTGTTTAATCTATCGACTTCGGCTTTTGCGTTTTGATACTGTGAACTCAGCTGTTCCGTTTTACCGCCAGATAAAGCTATCTGCTCTCCGAGTGATTTTGCCTGTCGACGCATAGCCATCATCGCTGCTTGATTAGTAACGATAGACTTTTGCATTTTCTGATAATCGCCTATCTGCCCGGAAACTTTTTGAAAATTTTTCGTTTGCTGCTGTAATTGATTTATTGTCTGCCCTGCATTGCTGAAAGCTCCCTTAAATCCTCCAGCTAGTGTTGCACCGATCACAAAACCTATTTCAACCATTTTGGACATATTAAAGAATCACCTGCCTTTCTCAACATAAACAAAAAGCCCTCTCTTTTTCAGAGAAGGCTGAAAATTCGTATTGATTTTTAAGTTACTTTTAAGATTAATTTTTTACAGAAATCCACTACACGGTCTAAAACTACAACAAAAGTTAATAATATTGCATAGGAAATATATATTGCCCAGCAAATCGCAGAGAAAAAACCGCAAATAATCCATGACATGCCTGCAAGTACTAAAAGAGAAAAAATTATTAGCATTAAGCTCTTGAGAATAAATAGCATCACAAAATCACTCTCTCCTATTTTTTATTTCGCGCTGTAAAATTTCATCTTCTTTATGAATAATATTAACCCATTCAAAAAAATCATTCAACGGCATTTTTAGCCATTCTTGGATAGACACATTAGTATCAGCGCGTGAGAGTCTGACTGCTATTCTTCTAAGGACGTTTCGTGGGCTGTCGCCTGGATTTCTGCTTCGTCTGTCTCGGATGAGCCCGAACCCAGCAAAAAACGCTGAACTTCCCCCGTAATTTTAGAAAAGTCGCGGATATTTAACGATTTCAAAGCATCAACGGCCATGCCCGCTGATTTTGCCGCAATAGTAATTAAAAACGAGCGGTTAAAATCCATTACAAGCGGAGTGTTATCGCTTATCATTACTTCTTTTTCGGCATCTATTAAATCGCTTCCCGTAAGTTTTTCAAGTTCGAGATTAATTTCTTTAACGCTCTTGCCACCTAAAGTTACAGCCTTTTTTAATTCGATTTTCATTTTTCACACTCTCCTGATATAATATACAAAAATAAATTCCCTTTGAGAAATTAAAAAAATCTCAGGGAATTTTTGTTTTTTTATTACTACATTTATTACTACAAAAATCTTAATTTTATTCAGACATTACAAGAATTTACGCGCCTGAATTTTTAATCTTTGTAAACATCACCGCGAGGTGCTATTTTAATAACTTCAATGATCAAAAAGCCTTCAACGAGCAAATAAATTATGCGCCAATCGCCTACACGCAAACGCCATTTGAATTTTTCGCCTTTTAAGCGTTTTATATCTAAATCTTTGCGGTCATAGGGAGTTTCAGAAAGTTTAGATAAAGCTGTTAAAATTCTCGTTTTATCGAGCTTATTAAGTTTTTCTAAGAATTTTTCCGGCTGCTTACGAAATCTAATTTTCCACATTAAACCGTTACCCCGTATTTTTCGAGTAAAACTTCAAAGGGTACACCTGAGTCTGTATCGTCAGCTTCAAGACTGTCTAATTCTGCTTTTTCTTCCGGCGTCAATTCCTCTAAATCGTAATGATCTAAAAGACGATTGATTAATGATAAAATCATTGCGGCGTCTTCATCATTTAAGGCATGAATAGCGTCAGCCGCTTCACTTTGAATTGTAGTATTTCGCATGAAAATCGCTCCTAACCTGAATTTAATCTTTATAAGCATCGCCACGAGGTGCTATTTTAATCACATCAATTACAATTTCAGCCTCTAAAAGTCTATAGATAACACGATATTTACCTACACGTAAACGCCAATCTCTACAGGCTTTCATGTTTTTAATATCGAGTTTGTAAATATCAAAAGGATTTTTTCTTAACGCATAAATCGCCTTAAAAACTCTCTCGCGGTCTTCCTTTTGCATTTTTGCTAATTCTTTTAGTGGCTGTTTGTGAAATTTAATTCTCCACATTGTAATTCTCCAAAAGTTCAGTCATGCCGTACTGTTTCAAGACTTCTTCAAAAGGAACGCCGACATCTGTGTCATCAGCTTCAAGCCTATCTAACTCGGCTCTTTCTTCGGGTGTCAATTCAGGCAAATCGTAATCCTCTAAAATCTCTTTGACAATCGCTAAAACTCGCTCTGCGTCTTCGTTATTTAATGCAAATGCGCTGGTTGCTAAATCATTTTGCGGTGAATACCGCATGAAAAATCGCTCCTAACCTTTCTAAAATTAAGAGCGATTATAGCACAAAATTTTTACTGCATACCTAAGTCAGAACGCACTGATGAAAGATAATCAACGCCGTCAATCCTGCAGATATAATTGTATTTATCTATCTCAATACGGTCGACGCCGTCTAAAGATAGCTTCATATAAGGCAGCTCAAATTCCATTTGCGTACCCATTAAATCGCCGACAACTAAATTTCCTGTTGTTAAAGTTTTAGGAATTGCCTTGCAATAAATATGAAGCTGCTCAGTTTGATAAATACCAAGTCCGGCATTGTATCTTTTCAAACTTGTATAAAGGTCGATATTATGAGCTTCAGGCCTGTTCAATACTGAAATATCACCCGTAACGCTCCGCCAAGTCAAAGAAAGTGTTAGTGAATTATAATGCCCCAAAACGGGACTATCAACAGTTCCTGCAAGCCCTGCACCTTTGACTTCATGCGTCATTGCTTCAAGATTGGGTATCGTTCCTTCGGCAATGCCTAACATGTCGCCGCCGTCATGATAAACTTTGAAATTAATCATACCCTCAGGTACTATATTCGCCATATCGCTCACACTCCTATTTTATAGCATCAAAAAGCGTATTCAAATACTCAGGATCATACTCAAAAATGCCCTCGATTTTCTCTGCAGGACTTGGCGGAGTGAAGTAAATATGAAATACTAAACTGCCGTCCATTAGCGAAGTTAAAGGATTTTCAGAGCTGCGAAATTCAATCCTGCCACCTAAAATTGCTTCAATAGCCTGCAGACCGTTCAATCTGACATTAAAGCTGTCAACTATTGTGCGAACTAATCTTTGAGTCATAGGAGCATCAACTTTTTGCCAAAATGTCAAAGTAAATTCATTGCGAATCCAATTAAACATTCTGCGAACGGGTATAAAATCGTCTTTAGGATCAGTGTTAGCGGGGTAAACTGCAGTCCTATTCCCCCAAGCGCGCCAGCCGCCGCTGAAATTCAAAGCCGTTGTAATTCCCTGTCCGTTTAGATAATTAGCTTGGTCAAGTCCTAAACTTATTTCTTTGCCTTCAGAATTTACACAGGCGTTCATCTGTAAAATTTTATTGGAAGGACTTTCAAAAGGTATATCGCCGTTGGAATTATCGACGCTATTCATTAAGCCTATTAATTGCGTTGACAAGTGAAAAATTTTATCATCAAGCGCGATTTTCGGCCAACATGCAATTTGAAATTCACTTGTATAATTATTTAGATTTTTCCATTCAGGAACTTCGCTATAAACGTCTGCACCGTCTGAATTACTCGGAACATCTACGACGGACATAGCCGTGAAAACGCCGTTTATATTTTCGCATTTTGCACGCATTACAGCAGCAACGCCGGGCTTCTCGCTCCATTTAGGCGCGGCAATTAAGCCGGGAACTAATCTGAACTTCGGGAAAACTTTTTCAACTAATTCAAGCCCTTTGTAATCTCCTGTCTGGGCATCAATGCCGCCGATTATGTCATTAGCTGTAACTAATTCAGGCTTAAGTTTTGTATAAGTTAAGAAAGCCCTTGTTTTCCCTGCTAAAGCACCGCCAACGATGACATCAAGAATTAAATTTCCGTCGTCATCATATCCCAGTGAATAATCTTCATTTAATTTGTAAATAACTTTGCTTTCAGACTCATCATCATCTCCAAAATCATCGTCAACATCAAGACTTGCTGCCTCAAAATCTGACATTAAAACGTCTAATCCTAAATTAATTTCGTTGTCAATAATTGCATATTCTCTTGCCGTTATTTTCTCTTTGTGTTTTGAAGGATCAAGAACGTTAATTAAGACACATGGCGACATTCCATAAAGAGCAAACTGTGAATAAATAAACTCGCAAAGCGTATATTTATCCCAATCGCTGCTAAATCCGAAATAATTTACTGCTTCGGCGTATGTATAAACTAATTTTGGCTGATTTATATTCTTCAAAGCGTTATCGTCTGCAGCTAAATGAAGCGGTGCAGTGCCGACAATAACAGGCAGTCCGCCATCAATCTGTACAGGTGAAATTAACGATGTCGGAACTTCACGGGTATAAACTCCGTGCTTAAAAGTCATTTATATCACTTCCTTTTCATTCTGAGCTTTTCAGCTTCTTTTGTAACATTATAAAAAATCCTAGCTTCTCTAGTCCCTGATTTTTGGATTTTTGTTCTCATTGTTTCAAGTTCACCGACCGGCACTATCAGCTGCTTTATCTCGGGTATTTTCTCAATGGCTCGTTCAATATACAAAGGCAAACCGCCCGAAAATACCTGAAATTTTTGCATTGCCAGCGGGAAAATATTAGGTCCTGTATAAATTACGGGTTCATCAGTAATCATAACTTCATCTTCCATTTTTTCTAACTCCTTAAAAACTCATCAAAGGCCGTCCAGTTTCCCAGACTGTTTCAATTTGTCCAAAATAAACCGGCCAGGCCTGCTCCTCAAATAAATAGCTTTTCATCGGCATTTGTAATTGATAGCGATTTTGCAAAATTCTATTAGGCATACTAAGCAAATATTGCTGTGTTTTTTCGATAATCCCCAAAACATCACGATAACCTTGACAATCAGGGTTATCATCGTAAGTTCCGATTAAAAGACGCACATTAATTCTTACAGCGTCCAGCGTTCCTTCTTCTTTGATAGTTGTATCGTCTAACTTTACTATTATACAAGGAAAATTTGCTTCAACATCTGCAGGTGAATAGCCTTGCGGAGCTATTTCCTCGTTATTATCTTCATCGTTATTTACTTCAATAGCTGACGGCTGCGGCAAATATTGTGCAAAGACTTTTACATTTTGCAATAATCCGCTTTTTGCCGGAAGCTCATAATCCTTAAAAACTTCGCTCAACTCTGCAACAAGAGCGTCAAGCAAATTAATTTCAATCATTCCTGCTCCTTTATCTAATGCCCAAAGGCCGTTTGCAACTTTCATAAAAGGCTTGTATCTCTTCATGGCAGCAAGTTAAGCGCGCGCAATATTTCATGGTCTAATCTTTTTTCAAAACGTTCGATTGCTTTTTGCTCTATATTTTTCACTGTATCTTCATTTTTCAAAATTTGCGGGATTGCTGGAGAAACTAATAAATTAATATTCCATTTTCCAGAGCCTGAGCGGATATAAGGCTTATATTTGCCGCCGCGTTTTACTAAAAAGCCGCCCTGAATGTTTTTAATACCGTCGCGCTTTACAGCTCCCTTAAGGCTTTTCATGCCTTTTTTAGATGACTTCGGCGTTAAATTGTAATCCGCAAGAGATTTTCGCGCGCCTCTTGAAAGCATAATGCCTTGCAAATTGTTTGCACCGGCCTTTTTCAGCGAAATAGTTTTGCGAATTTCAGAAGGTTTTACAAAATAACGCTCCTTTGTTTCCGCGACAATATCAGTCCGCATACCCTCTAAAACTCTGTTTGTAGTTGAAGCTAAAACGCGAGGAAACGCTCCTTTTATGTGCTTTAATACTGCATTAGCGCGTTCAATGCCCTCTGTCGAAATACCAATATTCATCGGTTAGCCTCCAAAACAATACGCCAAACTTGACCTTGCAAACTTGCCTCTGAAACTGTATATAATTCTCCGTCAAGTTTCAGCGACGAATCGGCTTTTATAACTCCTTTTATGTCCTTTACGCGAACAAATAAAACCCCTAAGCCCTTTGCTATGCCTTCGGGGTTTTCGTCATTGCCAACACGAATATTAATGCTTTTATTTTTTACGTCATTAGTAAATAATGCGAGTATTTTTTTGCCATTTATATCGTGATAGCGGGCAAACTCTGAATTATTAAACCATACTGCGCCATCTTCAAGATCATGCGCTTCAAAATCTATAAATGTCTTATTTCGTGAGTAAATATCATGAATTAACTTGAGCATTTTCCTGAACAATTTGCTCTGAGACAATCGGCTCAGGCTCTAATTTTTTTGCAGATTTTGCTGCTTTTTTCGGAGCGTCGGCAACAACTTCTGCTAATCCTTGAGTGATAAGTTTCTGAGCGTCTACATTATCGGGCAAAATAGCACCAGCACTAAATATTTTTGCGCCGGAAATAAATTTACC
>JAFVEW010000241.1 GCA_017475805.1 Synergistaceae bacterium
ACGCTGAATTAATGGCGGCTGTAATCGGCGGGATTTTCGCAATTTTTTTCACGCGTAACATTGATGATAACGGATATTTATCAGATTATGTCGGTGAGGACGGAATGCTTGATGACTTGAATATTCGTCAAGAAAGACAAAAAGAGATGCAAGAATGGCGGGAAAATTTGCAGTCTATTGGTATCGATGCAATGTACGGAGCAATGGCTCAATTACCCGAAGGAGTTAAGCCGGCGTCTGTATCTCCGGCGCGTCCTAATTCTGCTTTTGACGCTTTTGTTACAGCTTTAGTTAGGCAAATTGGCAGCGCGTTAGGGCTTCCTGCGGAAGTTTTGCTGCTAAATTTCACGAGTTCTTATTCCGCAAGCCGCGGCGCATTGCTCGAAGCGTGGAAATTATTTCGATATTGGCGGCAATGGTGGATTAGTAATTTCTGCCAGCCTATTTTTGAAGAATGGCTCAGTGAAGCCGTTTTGAAAGGCCGAGTTAAAGCTCCGGGATTTTTCGATGATCCAATGATTAGATACGCTTATTCGTGGGCAGATTGGACTGGACCGTCGCAAGGTCAATTAGACCCTGTAGCTGAAGTCAAGGCCGCAGTTTTACGTGTTGAGAACGGATTTAGCACACGACAGCGCGAAACTGCAGAGCTAACGGGTGGAGACTTTGAATTAAATCACCGTCAGCGCGTTAAGGAAGAAAAAATGCGCCGTGAAGCTGGTTTTATTTCAACACCAGCGGATAAAATTTCAGAAAGGGAAGACGAAAAATAAAAACCTGTTATAATTTACCAAAATCTAAGAATTAGGAGAGGTTTTTATGCAGGCGGTTGCAACAGGATTAAATATCTTTCTTGAATTTATTTCGTGGGTAAAGAAAATAAATCTTACAGTTGAGTATATAAAGGAAGATGACGGCAGTATTTCTGGACATATTGAAGAATTTTGTACGTTATCAAATGCGCCAACTATTGAAGAATGCGAAACGAGATTAATTGCCGATATGCGGGAAACTGCTGAACTTTTTGCAGATAATTTTGAACAATTTTCCGCCGGTCGCCCTTATGAAGTTTTGTATGCATTAAAAATTTTATACAGCACTGATGAAGAGTTAAAAAAATGCCTACATGGAAAGAATTAAGAAGATTTTTAGTGCATGATAATTGGACTTTAATTCGTGAAACTGATCATTATTTTTATGTCAAAGAACTTAGTAATGGTGAACTATTACGGGCTAAAGTATCAAAAGGAAGCGGCGAAATACCACGCAATTTATGGCAATGGATATTAAAGCATGAGCTAAAAACGACACAGGAATATTTTAATAAGTTAAAATAGATTTTTAGAATTTTTTTTAGGCTCTCTGAGATAGCTCAGGGAGCTTTTTTTATGCAGAAAGAGAGGATAGAAGTGTGGAAAATAACTAATCAAAGTACTAATGAAGCTGAGATTTTGCTTTATGACGAAATTGCGAATTTTGATGACGAAGAATGGGGATATACAAGTGCAAAAGGAATAATTAACAAAATAAAAGCACTTGGTAATATCAAAAATTTTATTTTGAGAATAAATAGCGTTGGCGGCAATGTTTTTGAAGCGCAGGCCATGTACAATTATTTGAAATCACACCCGGCGAATATCACTGTAAAAATCGACGGAATAGCAGCAAGTGCCGCGAGTTTAGTTGCTATGGCCGGAAATAAAATTATAATGCCCGAAAATTCTTTGATGATGATACATAATCCAGCCGGAGGCTGCTATGGTGAAGCCGAAGAGATGCGGGAAGTCGCTGAAATTTTGGACAAAGTGCGCGACACATTAGCGGGTGTTTATATTGCAAGAACAGGCCTTGAGCGTGAAAAAGTCTTAGCAATGATGGACGACGAAACTTGGCTTACTGCAAACGAAGCGCATGATCTAAAATTTTGCGATGAGGTTGAAAAAGCCGTTGAAATTACTGCTATGGCTGTAAAAGGCGGAACAATTTTTAAGAGTGGTTTCGGTTTTGCCCGCGTTGACGATAATTTGAGCGCGAAATTGCCGAAAAACGCTGTAAAAATCAATGTTCAAAACAAAGTTACAAAAATACAAAAGGAGGAAAAAAACGAGATGGATATTAAAAACGTTGTAGAACTTGAAAAAGCATACCCTGAACTTGTAGCTGAGATTAAAAATAATGCTGTAAACACAGAACGCGAGAGATTAAAAACTCTTGACAGCCTTAACGCTGCAGGACGCGAAGCGATAATTGCAAAGGCAAAATATGAAGACCCAAAAGATGCACGAGATGTCGCTATCGAGCTATTAACGGCTGATAAAACACAGGCGCAGTTAAACGCTTTGTATAAAGACGCAAGTTCGGTCAATGACGTAGTTTTACCGCAAAAGACAACGCCGAACGCAAAGATTGAAGAAGAAGCCGCTATAAACGCTGTAGTGAACGAAATTAACAGAATGAGAGGTTACAAATAATGGCTGATAAAACACAAGTCGAAGTTAAATTAGTAAAAAATGAGGGGACAATGCCGCCGCCTGACGATTTAATCGCTGGAAATTTAGGTGCAGTCTATACTGACATCATAAAACTTTCAGCGCAGGGTGATTTCAAGCGCGGCACTCTTTTAATGGCCGGTTCAGATGGTTACGTGGCTTCAACGCAAGCCGGATTAGCTGCTGCAAACGGAATTTGTATCCTTTGCGATGATATTTCAATCGGAGATAATGAATTTGCCGAAGTTCCCGCCTATTTTGAGGGTGATTTTAACGACGCAAGAGTTATTTTCCCGTTTGAAGGTCAAGATGACGATCATGATGCAATCGTTGAGGCAGTCCGTGAGACGCTTCGCAAAAACAAAATCTTTTTGAGACATTTACACAAATAAGGAGTGTTGAAATAGTATGAGAGATTTTTACGAGCCAAAATTTTTAGCGGGCGTAATTAAGAGAACGCCTAACTTAAAAACGTTTTTTAAGACGCGTTTTTTCAACAATCATATAACATTTCCAACTGAGAAAGTTAGTTTTGAATTTCAGGATAATAAGCGCAGATTAGCTCCTTATGTCAATGCCCGGCTTGGTTCAGAGTCAATAGAGCGCGACGAATTTTCGCTCAAAACTTACTCTGCGCCGCTTATCGCGCCGAATAGGGTTATTACTAATGATACGCTTGCTCAGTTATTGCTTGGCGAGCCGGCGTGGAACTCAGGAGTAACGCCTGATGAAAGAGCAGCAAAAATCGCAGCTCAGGACATCATGGATTTACAAGATACAATCACACGCCGTGAGGAATTTATGTGCGCAAGAGTTAAGCAGGACGGTAAATTAATAATCAAAGGACGCGGCGTCAATGAAGTTGTCGACTATGGTTTTGAAAACATCGTCAACGTTGGTACTTCCGACCGTTGGACTACAACTTTTGACATCATAGGACAGCTTGCAGCTATAGCACGTGAAATGAGTAAAGACGGTATTAATCCCGACATGCTGATTTTAGGCAATGACGCAGCGAACATGATTTTGAAAAACGAACGCTATTTGAAATTATTGGATAATCGACGCGTCGAAATAGGCGAGATTAAACCTGCGGAATTAGAAGGCGGAATAACTTATCTCGGAAGAATTATTGTACCGGGCGCGTCATTCGAGCTTTACAGCTATAACGAGTGGTATCCTGATACGTCGGATTTAGATGCAAACGGACAGCCTAAATTGAAGCCGCTTGTCGACCCCGAAACTGTAATAATTCAATCAAGTCGTGAACGTAATTCAATGCTTTATGGCGCGGTTACTCACGTTGATAAAAGCGGCAATTTTGTAACTCGGATGGATGAATACGTGCCGCGCTCATGGTTTACGGAAAATCCAAGCCAAAAATTTATTGAGATTTCTTCACGCCCGCTTCCTATGCCGCATGACTTAAAGTCTTGGTATGTCCTTAAAGGCGTTATAACAGGTGCAGCATGATTGTATTAAAACATGGTAAATTTATTTCC
>JAFVEW010000242.1 GCA_017475805.1 Synergistaceae bacterium
ATTATAAAAATTAAATTTAACGTCGAATTTTTAGGATTATATTCGCTCTTAACGTCCACTGTAATATTGCCTTTGCTCGTATATTTCACGGCGTTGTCAATTAAATTAATGACGGCCTGCTTAAGTCTTAAAACGTCGCCGAATAAATGTTCAGGCATTTTATCTTCAATTTGCAGCGAGAAAGTTACGTTAGGTTTTTTATTGAGCTTGTGAATAGCGTAGCCTTTGCACTCCATAATCATATCCCAAAGATGATAATCACTCTCGTAGAGGTCCATTTTGCCTGCTTCGATTTTAGAAATGTCGAGAATATTATTGATTAAAGTCAGCAGATAATTTCCTGAACGTCTGATATTTTGAGCGGCCTGCTGAGTTTCTGTGTCATGAGACTCGGCCAGCGCGTTTATAATCATGTCGTTAATTCCTAAAATAGCGTTCATAGGAGTTCTGATTTCGTGAGAGGTATTCGCTAAGAAATTGCTTTTAGTTTGATTTGCATGGTTGGCAAGCTGCATCGAGGCTTCTGCTTTTTCTCTTGCATTTTCTGTCTCAGCGTGAGCCGAGAGTAACTGCCTGTAAGTCGGAGCTTCCATGTAAAAAAACGTGAACACTAACATCAGTGTTGCAACTATATAAACTAATGGAATATTTTTCTTGAAAATATATTGAACGACAAAAGCATCAATTAATAATATAAATAGAATATTCATGACTATAAATTGACCGTTGCCATAATTCTGCTGGTAAACAAGCTGAAGTATAAAAGCCTCAACAACGAACAAAATTCCAAAGCCCGGTGCAAACATTGTGTAAAAATTTTCTTTAGCTCCGAAAACAAACGGCATGACTATGCTGAAACAAAGCGTAAATAAATTCACTTCACGAAATTGTTTTGATAACTGTCCCGTATATGCTGCTACGTAAGAGGCAAGGCAAAACGTATTGATATTAATAAGGACATAAAAAATTTTCATGTGAATATCCGTCGCGTTGTTCGTCATGAATAATTCAATTATGACTTCAAAAAGTGCCGTTATAAAACACGTAAAAACTAAAAGCAAAAACCGCCTGTTGATGTCGGACTTAGTTGCCATTCGTCCGCCTAAAAAAAGTGCCATGACCATTAGGAACGGCAGCACAGATATTTCTATAAAATTTTCCTCGATGCTATTCAGAAAAATCATTTTCGACTCGCGAAACTCCTTAAAAATTTTTCCGTTAAGTATATCACTTTAATTAAGTAGGAATTAAGAAATAGAAAGATTTTAATTATGCCCGTGTTAGAATAAGCTACGGAGAGGCATTTTGAAATTTGATTTTTGAATTTCAGAGTGAGGCTTACAGGGGAACACCCCAAGTAACCCGAAAAATTTTCGAGCGAAAGGAGGTGTTAGCGTGAAAAAAATTATTCAGCTTCTGCTAATAATAAAACTCGTGAAGTCCGTAGCTGAACTTACACGAGCCATCGCGGATTTAGTCCACGAAATTAAGCGCTAAACCTTATTAGTCAAGGTTTCACATGAAACGAGGAGCCTCAATTCCACGCTTCAGTGAGCCTTAAATATCAACGTCTGACCTCTCCCAGACGGTTTTATCTCTTTATTTATTATAGCATGATAGAATTCACGGCGTTAAAGTTAAATAAAAATAATGAATGGTATAATTCACGTTAATTTGCAAAATCAAAACTTTGAAATTTCAAATAAAAATTAAATAAACTTAAACTTAAAAGGATTCGATATAAAAATGTTTTTATTGAACTTTGGCAATAGCGACAAACGAAAACTACGCAGAGAACTTACGCCGCTTAATGTTTGGTCGCTGGCTTTCGGCTGTGTTATCGGCTGGAGTGCTTATGTTATGCCTAGCGGACTTTTCCTGCCGAGTGCCGGGCCGCTTGGAACTATAATAGCTATGGAGCTTGCAACTGTCGTAATGTTAATAATTTCATACAGTTACAGCTTCATGATAAGAAAATTTCCGATGACAGGCGGCGAATTTATTTACGCTAAAATGGCTTTCGGAGATTGGCACGGATTTTTTTGCGCATGGTTTTTAAGTCTTTCATATCTTTCTGTTATCCCGCTGAATGCTACAGCTTTGAACTTAATCATGAGGGCAATGTTCGGGAACTTATTTAAGTTTGGATTTCATTACACTGTCTCCGGCTATGATGTTTATCTCGGCGAAATGATTATAGCTTTAGGAGCTATTGCTATTTTATTTTTTATAACTTCAAAGGGAATTTTAGCGACAGGCAAGCTGCAAACTTTCATGGTTTTTATCTTGCTCGGCGGAATTTTTATTTTAATCGGCGCGGCTGTTTTGAGTCCTGCAGCAAAAGCCTCGAATCTTCATCCGATGTTTCGTCCTGCTACGTCGACTTTTACAAAAGGAATTTTAGCTCAGATTATCGCGATTTTTGTAACGGGGCCGCAGTCATTCGTAGGATTTGACACAGTGCCGCAAGTTATCGAAGAAGCAAAATTTTCTTCCGACAAAGTTAAAGTCGTCATGGACACAAGCATAATAATGGGAAGTTTTGTCTACGTAGCTTTGACAGTGCTTGCATGTTCAGCGTTCCCTGAAGGTTATTCGAGCTGGTTTGAATACATTAACGATATTCCTCATTTATCAGGCTTCCGCAGTATAGCAACTCTTAACGCTGCCTATACGGTCATGGGAACTGCAGGACTTGTCGTAATATTTTTGTCAGTTATAGCGGCAATGCTTACGGGTATCGTAGGATTTTACACGGCGACTTCAAGACTTTTATATGCAATGGCTCGCGACAGAATGATACCCGCATGGTTTGAAAAACTCAGCGATACAGGTATGCCGATTAATGCAGGAATTTTCTGCGCTTCTATAGCGGCAATAACTTCTCTTTTAGGACGCGCTGTTTTAGGCTGGGTGTTCGACATGGCATCGCTTGGCGGAGCTATTGGCTTTGCTTATACATGTATGGCGGCGTGCAAATACGCTATTGCTGAAAAACGAAAAGACATAGCGATTTTAGGTTCATTAGGCGCGGCATTGTCAGGAGTAATGGCCTTGCTTTTATTCGTACCTATTGAAGGCTTGAACGTCTCATTGAGTCAAGAATCATATATTTTATTAATTTTATGGACAACACTCGGCGTTGCGTTCCATGTTTGGATAGGACTTGAAGCTAAAAAGAGAGACGAATATGAAAACGCCGAAGAAATTATAAAAGCATCATTAGAAAACATAGATTTAACTCAAGAAGATTTTTCAGCCCCGATAAGAGATTTCAATGCTGAATGGGAATGGGGAAGCCTCCAAGACATACACGAACACAACAACAGCGACGGCGAAGAAAAATAAAGTTAGAAATGAGGAGTTAGGAGTTAGAAAATAAAAATTTCTGCTCCTAATTTTTTTTTATTATTACTTATCGAACGTTTGTTTTCCTGCGAATAAAATTGTTCGTGTGTAATCGTCAACTATGAAATATTCAAAAGGACTGTCGGCATGGAAGACTGCTTTAGGTTTTACTTGAGGCGCGACAGCAGTAGCTTTGACCATCACGACAGCAGTAGCAGCGGCGGCTTCGGTTTTTTCTTCGTCGACGTCAATGAATGTCTGGTGAATAACTTGGTCGATTTTTAGTTTTTCGTCTTTAGTAATCCCTGAGAAATTCGCATCATCAGAGAAAGCCAATTTTACTCCGAGCGAAGCAAAAAGATTTTTGAGTTCGTAGCGTTCTTCAGTTTTGAATTTAGGAATCCATAAATCAACGTTATATTCACGCATAGAAGCAACTAAATCATTAAAAATTTCAGCGTTAAGTTCAAAAAATTTCAAGTCGTCTTTTAATTCGAGAGTGCCGGAATAGCCTGCAACCTTAGGCGGCAAGAAAATTATCATTGAAAATCTTCCGCCTTCGTAGGGGATACGAATAATTTTATTTCCGTCTCGTTCAGCGTAGAGGAAATCTCCGCGCTTTTTCATCATGTCGACTTCCGTAACGAGACAGCCGCCGGGATAAAATTTTTCTTTTGAAGTCATTTTTTTGTTGAATTTTGACTCCCAGCCTGCATTAAAATAAACAGCGTTCGTCAAAATCATCTGAGTGTCAGGTTCAACCTTTTTTAATAACTCAGGGATTTTTGCGTTAGTTTTGTCGCTGACCCATTTATTAATTGTCTTGCGTGAGTTTTCTGCGTCGCCTCTGAAGTCTAATTCTTTAGCAGTGCTTCCGTAATTCATGAGCAAATTTTCTTTGAAAAGGTCTTTAAGCGTTAAGCCTTCGCGCAGCCATACACGATTAGCCGACGTAAAAGCCTTTTCAGCCTCGATGTCTTTCATGTAATTGCCGAGTTCAGCGTGAAAATCTTGACCGAAGCCTAAAGATTCTTCAATTTCGCGTGCTGTGTTGCCTTCTGCTCCTGCGTAGGCCATTCCGAAAGCTGAGAGAATGCTGTAGGGCGAGAAGAAATAATCTCCTGACTTGTTTCGCATTATTTTAGCGGCATTGAAGGCGAAATTATTTATATTTTCGTTAGCTGTCATAGCAAAGGACTCCTTGACTGAACTGAAACATGAAATTAAAAAAATGATTATAAAAAACCACGTTAGAATTATTCGCAATATTTTCATAGTTAAAATTACCTCCTCAAAAATTTTTGTTAAGACTTAATTATTATCGCGCCTTAATATGAAAAAATTTAGAAAATATAATTTCATGTATAATTCATTTATTCCCAAAAAGAAAGGAGGAAAGAAAAAATTAAAAATGGAACGTGAATGTGTGTATCAAGATTTTTATGACGTTGACCAACGTTACAGAGACGAAAAGACAGCTCACTCTATCGAATGTAACGCTTTGAAGGTAGATTTTTCAATAGCACGTGTTGAGAATATTCTTTCTGAAATGAAGGATGAAATAAGAGAAATGAATGCGAGAATTACCAATATGGGCTGGACTATAACGCTGGCAATCTCTATAGTTGGAATCGTTTTAGCATTGTTAAGCGTCTATAAGTAAAGTAAAAGAAAGAGGGAAAATAAAAATGGAAACTGAATATGTTTATAAAAATGCTTACGATATTGAAGTCCATAGACTTGAAGAAAGAATGGATAGCACGCTTTCAAGAATCGAGTCTCGTATGGACGCTTACTTGGCTCGTATGGACGCGAGGGATGCCAGAATGGAAGGACGGCTCGATACTATGGAAGCGAAACTTGGTAATATGAATTGGGCACTTAACATGTTGCTGGCTGTAGCAGGTATTGCGGTGGCAGGCGTAAGTATATATCTCGCAATTATTCATTAGAATGAAGAAAGAAAAAATTAAAAA